>NZ_JAVFVN010000912.1:0-380 GCF_030910085.1 Stenotrophomonas maltophilia group sp. RNC7
AGAAGGAAATTCAATAAAAATTAATGGATTGTATAAAGGAAAGCTCAATGTAGTCGATGAATTTTCAAGTAAAGTTACCCTTGGAGATGTCCAGCTCCTTAGAAATGGTACATGGCAAACCTATGGCGGAGCTTTAAGTATACCTTATAACAGCAATATTCCTCTTTATGTTGGCGGATATAATATTTCTTATGGCAATCTAAAGTATTATAAAGGCAAGACTGTTTATATTGCTATGAAGGATTTTTTTGGAAGCAACCAAGCGGAACGAATGGTGCTGCAAAACCAATATGAGAGTACATACTCCGATAAAATAAAGGATATCAATTGGTTTACTGGCGAGCTTGAATTGAAGAACAATCGAAATATCGGATTCCACG
>NZ_JAVFVN010000926.1:0-351 GCF_030910085.1 Stenotrophomonas maltophilia group sp. RNC7
TAGAAGAAGCAGTTTCTACGGAGATCTCCACAGAGGTTCATAATGTAATTAGGCAGTCAGACCCAAATAACTACAATAAAAACATTCAGAACTATACAGATTTACTGATCGGGCTGAATGTACATAGTCAGCACAAGGAAGCCATTGAAGAATTGCTCCTTGGTGGATACCGATTACCAGACATTATGATTGCCTATGAGTATTTATACCATAGCTACGGCACTGTAGAGGATTTAAAAGCATTCCTAGTGCAAAAAGCACAGAGTACAGATTGGAAAACAGTTTTTACCCAATATAAACAAAATAAAGCATCCTTTGTACCGAGAGCCTTTGATTCTGATTATCTAGAAG
>NZ_JAVFVN010000931.1:0-356 GCF_030910085.1 Stenotrophomonas maltophilia group sp. RNC7
AAGTAGCTATAGCAAATGCATTGTATCCAATATTTGCACTTACTAAAATTACTTTGGGCGTGAATCCAATATTAATCACCCTATTAGATGTATCGTTTCCGACATAAGTGCCAGTGGCAATTCTTACCCCTAATTTAGCTATAGCTTGTGCAACTTTTAGAGATGTCATATATACGTTATCTGCTGTACCTGCCTCTGCCTGTGCTTGTGTTGCAATTGGATAGTTTTGTATATTACCCAGCTGCACATCACCTTTTGCTAATGTGATCGCTCCCGTTCTACCTGCGACAGATGTTACTGTATTGACCTGTGCTCCTGCTTGTATACCATTTAATTTAGTCTTTTCTGCAGTTGTA
>NZ_JAVFVN010000933.1:0-346 GCF_030910085.1 Stenotrophomonas maltophilia group sp. RNC7
GCTGCAAGCGTCTCGCGATGAGGACCGCAGCTACACGGAGATTGCCGACGCCATTCGTTCGCACAGCAACCAGCCAACCGAAGACGTGCGCCAACTCTGGCGACGCCTGGTGCTCAATCTGCTGATCACCAACGTGGACGACCATCTGCAGAACCATGGGTTCTTGCATGTTGAGCGTGGCTTGTGGCGGCTTGCACCAGCCTTCGACATCAACCCTTTCCCGGACAAAGATCGGGAGTCGAAGACTTGGCTCTCCGAGCAGGATGGCCCGATCACCGATGTGCACATGCTGGTGGCCCGCGCGCAGTACTTCGCGCTGGACGAGACACAAGCTTTGGCCGTGCTG
>NZ_JAVFVN010000938.1:0-749 GCF_030910085.1 Stenotrophomonas maltophilia group sp. RNC7
AAGTTGTTGTTCTTCACTTTCTTCTACTACTTCTTCGCCAAAAACAGCACGAACTTGCTGTAATAAAACTTTCCAGTCATACTTTGCATTTCGCTCCACTGCTAAAAAGTCGGCTACATGATATACACCTTTAATACCTTCAATTTTCAAAATTTCTTGCACTTGCATTGGCGCTTGTTCTTTATTTTCATTTGTATAATTATTACGTGCTCCTGATGGTAATACTTCATTCAAAATAACTTTCATTGTATTTGGACTTGGCGTCGGTTCAATTGCTTTAATCTTCACGTAAAAAACTCTCCTTTATTGCATGTTCTTAGCTGTATTGTAACATGTTATCACTCTATACTCCTACTCGGATGCTTAATTTTACTATTTACTTTTCTACATTGCTGGGAAGTTTCATTCATTCTATTTTCACCTAATCATTCCATAACTATAGTTAAAAGTATAATTGACAATTACATAAAAAGGGATTAACCTTAACTCATAAAATGACCAAGGTCATTTTATGAACAAAGTCATTCAAAGGTGGAGTGATAACAAATGAACAATGTCATAATTATTGGTGGCGGTATTGCTGGACTTTGCGCAGCAATTTCCTTACAAAAAATAGGAATAGAAGTAAAAGTATATGATAAAAACACTGAGCCTACTGTTGCTGGTACGGGTATTATCATTGCTCCGAATGCAATGCAAGCACTTGAGCCATACGGAATTTCTGAGAAAATCAAAAAATTCGGCAACGA
>NZ_JAVFVN010000013.1:0-457 GCF_030910085.1 Stenotrophomonas maltophilia group sp. RNC7
GATCAGGCCGATGCCTTTCTGGCCATCGTTCGAGCCGTGCACGAAGCTCACGCCCATGGCCGACAGCACCAGCACCAGGCGGTTCCAGAACGGCGGGTGTTTCTTGTTGTCGCTGGCGCGGCGCTGCTCGGGCGTCTTGTGCATCTTCGACAGCGGCAGCCAGCGCTTGAGCGCCAGCAGCAGGCCGCCCGCGACCAGGAAGCCGGCCACCGGCGACACCACCAGCGAGGCGCCGATGTCGATCGCCTTGCCCCAGTTCACGCCCTCGGCCAGCGGCAGGTCGGTGATCAGCGCGTTGGCCAGGCCCACGCCCAGGATCGAGCCGATCAGCGTGTGCGAGCTGGAGGCCGGGATGCCGAAATACCAGGTGCCCAGGTTCCAGGCGATGGCCGCGGCCAGCATGGCGAACACCATGGCCAGCCCGCGTCCGGTATCGACGTTGATCAGCAGTTCCACC
>NZ_JAVFVN010000041.1:0-353 GCF_030910085.1 Stenotrophomonas maltophilia group sp. RNC7
GGGTGTAAACCCTGGCGATGACCTACTCTCGCATGGCTTGAGCCACACTACCATCGGCGCAGCTGCGTTTCACTTCCGAGTTCGGGATGGGATCGGGTGGTTCCACAGCGCTAATTTCACCAGGGAGACGGTTGCAGCAGCGCTTGCAGCGCCAGCTTCGCGATCTTGCCCTTGGGCGGAAGGTATCCAGAAAAGCAATGCCTTCACTTAATAAGAAAAACCCCGCTGCGTCAGCAGCGGGGTTTTGGGTGTAAACCCTGGCGATGACCTACTCTCGCATGGCTTGAGCCACACTACCATCGGCGCAGCTGCGTTTCACTTCCGAGTTCGGGATGGGATCGGGTGGTTCCACA
>NZ_JAVFVN010000088.1:0-1577 GCF_030910085.1 Stenotrophomonas maltophilia group sp. RNC7
GTATGTCTTTAACAAGGTATAAAATTCATTTCAGTAAAAACATTTCATGGAAATGAATTTATAAAAAATAAAAAAACATTGCGAGATTTTTTTTGTACCACAAGTGCCCTTATTTACTACATAGAAGAACCTTAAATCACGCGTTTAGGAATTGAGAACAAAAGACGGGATAGCGTCAAATCATATATTTTAATATTAAGAAAAACAAAAAAATATATCACCTATGGAATTATTCGATAAATTTTTGGGGAACAAAAAGAAAATCAAAACTCTTTCGGAAAAATAAATCGGTTCAAAAAACAGTAAAGAACATTCTTTACCGAGCTCAATCAAAAGCAAAAAAACCCCAATCATAAGTAGAAAACCTATTGGTTTTCTACTTATGATTGGGGTTTTATCCATATAAAGGTAAAACATAAGAAATTGTCTCCAAAAGTTCATTTTTAACGACCTTTTGGGACAACCTCTTTTTATCATTATCGCGAGAAGCTCACCACTTCAACGTTAGAAAGTAGCAAGGGACCTACTTACTAAAACTTGAACACTCGTTTGAACCATGTATCTTTTTCTTTACTCGTTATGACCATTGTCGCTATTTTACCTAACATATCTGTTAATCCGCTTTCAAATTCTATCGTTTCATCATCTGTATCTGTATAAGCATGAACAAATTCATGAATTAACGTTCCAGTATATGCTTCAACACTTTTCAATTGGCTTCTTTTTATGATAATGGTACGGTCCGATTTATCCCATAATCCTAACGCATCTGATCCAGTAAAGCTATCAGGTCTCATGGTTTCAGAAATCTTGATTTCCTTTACAGGTTTTATATTTTTCGGAAACCATCCTTGAATCACATGTTTTAACTCATAAATTTCCTTTTCTTTTTTACTTAAGTCTTTTTCATCTACAAATTTAAATTCAAAACTATCATTCCAATGCACTGAATAGTAATCCAAATTCACGATTTCATTTCCAGAAATATCTTTTGCTTTGGATAATTTGAGTGCAAGCGTTTCTGGTATGGTAACAATTCTATGCCCTTCATCTTTCGCATAATTGATATATTTACTGCCCCCGATTAAGTCATCCGAGGTTAAAAACAATATTTTTTCTTTCGAGTTTAAAATCTTACATGCGTGCAGTTGCACATCTATCCATTGCAGCTCATCATGAGAGTTACCTTTTTGAATTTTTTCAAGATCGCTTACCAATTTTTCCGCAAATACAGATCCAGTACATGCCAGTAAGATGGATTTCATTCGATCCGAATACGCACTTCTTCCTACATTTGTTCTTTCTCTGTTTAACGATTTTAAAAGTTTTTTAGTTGGTGAAGTAATATTGTAGGAAAACAGCAAATTTTCTTCCTCAGCTACGCAGAGTCCATTCACATAAATGCGAGATTCCTTATTATCCACTTTTTCGAGTAAAGCGCCATATTTTGTTTCTTCAATCACTTGTTCTCCTGAATATAACAAGAAAAAATCTTTCGCTTTTTCAATATCTGAATCTTGCAGCCCTCCTAAAATAAATTCGGTCCCAACCATATTGCAATTCGAAGGTTCTTGAAC
>NZ_JAVFVN010000150.1:0-329 GCF_030910085.1 Stenotrophomonas maltophilia group sp. RNC7
AATCGCTATAACTTATTCACTCAGTATTACAACACCATATTGAATAGAGAGAGACAAAAGGCTGTAGTTAAAGTTTTAAATGATGAGTACAGTGATTATATAGACTTGATTCATTATAAACTGGGATTTTCTTTACAAAAAAATTCAGAGGGTGTAGAGAACCCGTCATCTAATATCCATATAAATGAGTTTGGAAATTTTGTCTATGAGTTATTGATAGATGACGTTGGACTAGATCCTGATGATGCACTTTTATTTAAAAACGAGATATTATTTGCGATTACTGATCGGCTAGTATTCATTTCTGAAGTTGAAGATTCTAAAGTTGG
>NZ_JAVFVN010000168.1:0-332 GCF_030910085.1 Stenotrophomonas maltophilia group sp. RNC7
TATGCAAGTATATTTGAATATACTCCTCACTAATCGGTTTTTCCATTGAGTTGTAATATAATAATATTTCTTTTATATATCGACTCACAGTATTTTCAGTGTAACCTTTAGACAGTAAATAACTTTTATACTCAACTAACATCGCTTTTTGCTGCTTTATACTAACCAACCTCCTGTCAATTTTCTAAAATGAATCCCCCTTTCATTAGGAAAGGGGGATATAAATACCTATTAATTAGAACAAAGGATATTATATAACTTCCTTAATATCTGTTTTGATTAAATACTCTAACAAATCTTTTTTGGTATATCTAATACTATTAGTAGTATCC
>NZ_JAVFVN010000173.1:0-469 GCF_030910085.1 Stenotrophomonas maltophilia group sp. RNC7
TCCGCTAGTTCGATAACCCGCTTCTCTCTCTGCTTCATGGCCCTGCGAGAATGGCCACTGTAAAAAGCGGGGAAGTCGTCCATCGCATCGTAAATAGACAAGCATTGCGACAGAGCCTTCATGACTTGAATTGCAAGAACCGAAGGCTTACCAATGGCGAGAACACATTCATCTCTACGAGCAAAATTTATGACTTCCGCAAGAACTGCTCGCCATAAATGACTGTTAACCCAACCGGAACCAGGCAAAGGCTCAATAGGCAGACTGGCCGGTTGAAGAACCGTTAACCAGTCCGGGATAGTGCCGACCAGTCCATGCGACCGGATCCGCCGCACTCGCCGCCAATCGGACATCGTCGGAAATCGGGTAGCATAAGGTTCTACCCACAACACCCTGCCACCATATCGTTGGTGAAACCACGAAACGAATTTATGCGGTCTCTGCGCGAAACTCGTCCAAGGGACAGGTG
>NZ_JAVFVN010000207.1:0-1331 GCF_030910085.1 Stenotrophomonas maltophilia group sp. RNC7
AGCAATCCTTAATTAATGAACGGATAGGTACATCTTTTTCGCAGTAAATGCACTTCATAGTGATTTCTTTAAAAAAGGTACAATCAGCTGCTCCTTGATTAAATAAAGTCTGCTCCTGCATACAATATGATTCCCAGTAATGATTCATATCTGTATTCGGAGTGAAATGCTGCCTTTGATGGATGCAAACAGTACATTTATAGTCGCTCATTGTATCACCTCATACCATTGAAAGTAAAAAAACCTTCAGGTCACGATGAATGTTTTTTATCGTACCTCAAGGGTAATGTCTCCTATGAAATTCTTAGTTAATCATCTATAAAAATTTTTAGCACAACTCAGTATGGAAAAAGATGCTTGGTGTTTTTACTGTGAAAACTTCAAATGCATCTTTTACAACTGGTGTAAGTAGTGTAGTACCATTCCCAGTGTTAATTATTGTTGTTTCATGAAAATTGAGTTTTATTGGGAACCCCTTTAAATCAATAGCTTCTAAAATAATTGTTGGTTGTTCCGCAATAAACTTAAGTTCATTCTTTTTGAATGTACCATAAATCTCATTTTCTAATAAAACTAAGTATGGATAGTCAATAGTTTCTTCTAAACAGATAATTCTACCCATAGTATTAAACCACTCACTATTCGGATTAGTCACCTCTACGATGTTACCGATTTGAAACTCTTTTACTTTACTTGAGACTCTTAAACCCATTTTTCATTCCCCCTAAATTTTTGTTAATAGATTGCCCTATTTCGTAATAGATGTTTAGTTTGTTATACGTATGTTCTCTTCAATTGATTTCATGTTTCTTCTGCGATACGAATTCGGGCAATAAAAAAAGACCCAGAGAATTCGTGATTGAACAAATTGATTACTTTTCACGAACCCCAAGGGCCTAATTTTTTTAGTAAGAATAATACATATAAAAATTTATTATATAAATATTCTAACAATAAACTTAATACTTTTACAATCAAAAAGTGAAGAAAGTGAAAAAATGTAGTTGAACTATCTATGATGAATATTATATCTAAGTTAGATTTATAAGAGACTTATTTTTATTATTAATAGCTGTCTTTAATCCGTAACTTCCATCATTTACTTCTAATATCGTTTGAAAAGCATTATATACATTTGTGCGCCATGTATCATTGTTCATCTGTTTAAGTTTTGAGTTTAGAGCAGCTAAAGCTTCTGTTAGATGTTCGCTATTTGTAACTGGTAACCATTTACCTTCCTTGTGTAGATAATCCGCCAGAGTGGTACTTTCTATACTTCCTCCATCTATAATTTCTCTTAGTTCATACGTATGATTTATTTGGGGTGCAAT
>NZ_JAVFVN010000211.1:0-1050 GCF_030910085.1 Stenotrophomonas maltophilia group sp. RNC7
ACTGCAAATACTAGCATAAGGTCTATTGAAAGTGAGTATCCTTTCATAAAAGTTGATGATTTTAGATTTCTTGTTAAGGAATTAGAGGAAGCTAATAAAAAAGTACAGGAACAGCTAGATATAGAGCTTAAGGCTTTACCAGATGTTAAAGAAATTCAGGAGAATATTTTAGACTTGTTAGATGGTATTGTTGGTCAACCTTATGCCCAAAGAAAGATTCATGAGATTGAAATAGACGGGGAAATAAGATACACACATGAGGTTCCTCCAGGTTGGGCAGATAAAAATGACCCAGATAAACAAGGATTTAGGAATTATGGTGCTATGAGGTATCAAAAAAAATATGGTGATTTGATTATGTGGCATCAGATGATAGATAAAGCAAAAAATTCTTCTAAACCAATTATTTTTATAACTGAGGAAAAGAAAGACGATTGGTGGGAGAAAGATAAAAAAGCTTTTAAGAAACCACAACCTCAATTAGTACAAGAATTTCTTGAGAAAACAAGTCAGAAATTCAACATGTTTAGAATTGAAAAGTTTGTAGAAAATGCAAAACTCTATTTAAATGCAGCTGTGTCTGAGGAACAAATAGAAAAGCTCACTACTCAAGTTGAAAACATTAGGAAATCAGAGGAAAAAGAGTATTCTAGTAAGTTTAGATTTAATAAAGCCTTTGATGAGGAGAATGTTGATAATATCACAAGCTTGAAAAAGAGTTTGGATGTTAACAAATTGATGGGGTTTTTAACAGCAGAAGAAAAGGAGCAGTTTAGAGCATCAGTTGGTCAAGCATTTACTGGTAACTTAAGCCCTGACAAATATAATGAGGCTATTTCATGGGCTATACACAAAAGTATTAACCAGTTAGAAGATAGTTTTAAAGAACTATTAGGTAAACTCGGTTTAAAGAATCATGATAAAGTTCAGTCTTATTTGGCAACCTTTAATTCTCTTCCCACAAATACAGTAGAAAAAGGTTTGCTACTTTTAAAGTATATTGTGGAAATTGAGAAAGTATTATGGGAGATTGAACTTACGGAAGAAGGC
>NZ_JAVFVN010000230.1:0-866 GCF_030910085.1 Stenotrophomonas maltophilia group sp. RNC7
TACCTGTAGTAACAAAACCAGTAAAAACTGAAAATCAAGAGATATCGAAAGAACCTAATGAGAAAAAAACAGAAACATTGGAAATACTACCACAGGAAGTTATTAATAATACGGAGTTAGATGAATTATTAAAAGGTAAAAACTTTAATGGTACAGCAGTGATTGTAAAAAACGGTAATATCCTTATAAATAAAGGATATGGAATGGCAAATCAGGAACAGCAAATCCCTAATAATTCACAAACATCGTACTATCTTGGATCGCTAACAAAGGCTATAGTAGCAACGGCTATTATGCAATTGAAAGACCAGCAAAAGTTACAAGTTAATGATGAAATAGCTAAATATATTCCCGATTTTCCAAGGGGAGACGAAATTACATTAAAACACCTTCTTACACACACTTCAGGAATTCCAGAGCATGATGAAGGAGAAGAAGAAATTTCGCATGATGAACTTATAAAAAAGATTGGTAAACAAAAGTTACTATTTGCTCCTGGATCTAAATGGAAGTATTCAGATTCAAATTATGCTATTCTTGCATATATCTTGGAGAAGGTAAGTGGGCAAAATTCAGAAGTATATATACAAGAAAATATATTCAATGCTGCAGGTATGAAACATTCGGGATTTGGAGAAAAATTTACCCAAGAAAAATATCCTTCAACTGGATATAAAATAAAAGACGGTACAATAAAAACACCATCCTTACCCCATATGTCACAACTTTTTGGTTCTGGAGATATTTATACTACTGCACATGATTTATATTTATTCGATGAAGCTCTATATACAAATAAATTGATTTCTAAAGAAAGTTTTACTGAAATGTTTACACCAGTAAAAAAAGATTATGGATATGGTTGG
>NZ_JAVFVN010000263.1:0-950 GCF_030910085.1 Stenotrophomonas maltophilia group sp. RNC7
TTATACGATTAATCATAGTTTCCAAATCCAGCACGGCTATTTTTCCGTTTATACTTATGAATATTTCACAATTAAAGGTTTCTTAGAAGCTTTCCAGCCTAACTCCTTTATTTTTAAAACAAATGGATGACATTTACTCAGTGTACAATACCATTCAGTTTTATTTTCTTTTTCATTGAAATGAGATTGAGCATAACCAGCACCTTTTATCCAATATACAAATTGAATTACTTCTTCGCTTTTTTCATGCGCAAAAACAAAGCTTTCCTTTGTTTCAAAACCATAATTCCATACAAGTTCCAATGCTTCAGTGAATTCTCTGGTTTTAATAAAAGAATTCAACCAATTTCTTAATGAATTGTATGTTTTCATAATCTCTCTTGGAAATCGTTCCGGATACAGTTCATGCAGCATTAGAAATGGGTTGTTACTCCAGTATTCATAAACTGGCATGCTTATTCTATGTTTTTTCATCCACTCAATATCATACACACGAAGCAGCTGCTCATCACTCAACTGTTCCTTTTCTTCGATGGTCCAACGTAATGCCTCTAGCCCGCGTTCTTTTGTCCAAAATCCTGGTGAAACTTTTTGCAATTCCCATTCTTTAAACCGATTTGGATATAAATCATTTAACATTGTATAAGGATTACCCCAAAATTTTTGAAGAGGTGTTAGTAATCTATTCTTACTTAACCATTGTATATTGTAAACTTGTAATAATTCTTGCTCTGTTAATTGTTCTTTCTCTTCAATTGTCCATTTTAATGCTTGTAGCCCTGTTTTTTTTGTCCAAAAATTCCTTGGAACCACACTAAACTCCCATTCCTTAAACCGATTTGGGTATAATTCATTTATCATCGCATAAGGACTTAAGTGCCAATATTGCATCAATGGTGTAATTAGTCTCTTTTTCTTCATCCAAGCTATATTATAAACTTTCTTTATTT
>NZ_JAVFVN010000274.1:0-302 GCF_030910085.1 Stenotrophomonas maltophilia group sp. RNC7
ACTATGATTCTGTATATTTATTACTTGTCAAATGACGGGTAAGGTTGGAACAGTTAAGTGGACAATCCTATTTTTAGAGTAAATGCTGGATTAGAATGATAGCCATTTATAACAGCTCGAGCAGCTCAATTACGCAGACAATCCTATCGTCGAGCCATATCATATGCTTCAGGGTGTGGGGACTTTTCAATACGATAATTTAGTATTTTTCTATTCATCGACATTCTAGAGAATGAGCTTTTTGTTCGGGTAGGTGCCACTACGGAAACTGATATGACGCGTCTCTCGCCGACCATGAAGCA
>NZ_JAVFVN010000311.1:0-428 GCF_030910085.1 Stenotrophomonas maltophilia group sp. RNC7
TTGAAAACAAACGAATGTTAGCAATGGGGTGGTGGTATGACAGAAATAAGAGGTCCAGATTACGAACTAGCAGAGAATGATTACATGCTAGGAATGAAGTATAAGGACATAGCAGAGAAGTACAATGTAAGCATTAATACGGTTAAGAGTTGGAAACAGAGGTATAATTGGAGTAGAAAAGGTGTGCATACAAATAAAGAAAGTGTGCATACAAAATTGAATACAGAATCTAAGAATATAAAGCCTATCGTCAAAGAAGTGGAGAGCGTTCTTAAAAACTCCGAACTCAATGATAAACAAAGGCTTTTTTGTTTGTATTATAGTAAGTCGTTCAATGCTACTAAAAGTTATCAGAAAGCCTATGGTTGTAGTTATGCAACTGCATTAACAGAAGGACCAGCTCTAAAGAACGACCCTCGGATATCCTC
>NZ_JAVFVN010000363.1:0-1431 GCF_030910085.1 Stenotrophomonas maltophilia group sp. RNC7
AAGAACGCCCCGCAAGCAGCAAAGCTGCCGGTCGCGCTGTGGATCATGCCGACGATCAGCGGACCGATCGCGGCCAGCGTATAGCCGACGCACTGCGCCATGCCGGACAGATGCGCCGCCGTGTGCGAATCCGGGGCGCGCAGCACGATCACCATCATCGCGGCTGCGATGAGACCGCCCTGCCCGATGCCCTGAATGACCGCCAGCACCCAGTATGTCCATTGCGGCAGGTAGAGAAATCCGATCAGCGGCAAGGCTGCGCAAGCGCAGAGAGCGACATTGAGCCAGCTCTGGTTCTTCTGGCGCGTGGCGATGGAAGGCACGGCGAGACAGGTCACCACCTGCACCATGATCGAGAAGGAAACGAGACCGCCTGCCGCCTTGGGGCTCAGGCCCTGCTCGCGCAGGATCGGCGCCAGCCATCCGAAAACGATATAGGCGGTGGAGGATTGCAACCCCATGAACAGCGTCACCTGCCAGGCCAGCCTGTCCTTCCAGAGCCCGATCACGCGGAAGCCCGAATGTGCCACATTGTGTTTGGCGCGCATGGCCTGCGGCAGCCACAGAAGCAGCACAAGTGCCGCCGGAACGGCCCAGAATGCCAAAGCGAGGTTCCACGAGCCGCCGAGCAACCCCTTGATGGGAATGGTGAAACCGGCTGCGGATGCAGCGCCGCCGCACAACGCCATCGTATAAAGGCCGGTCATGATGGCGGCTGTCTTCGGAAAGTCGCGCTTGACGACGCCCGGCAGCAGAACATTGCCCGTGGCAATGGCGGCACCGGCCAGCGCGGCGCCAATATAGAGCCAATAGAAGGAACCAAAGCCGCGAATGGCGGTGCCGATTGTGAGCACGGCCAGCACGACAAGCAGGACACGTTCCGCGCCGAAGCGCTGCGCCATCCGCGGCGCAAACGGCGCGAAGACACCGAGACAGACAACGGGCAGCGTGGTCAATATACCGGCTGCGACCGACGACATGCCGGTCGCCTCGATGATTTCCGGCAAGAGCACGGAAACGCTGGAGAATACCGGCCGCAGATTGGCGGCGATGAGCACGAGGCTCAGGCCCAGCAAGATGCGCATCGCCTTGCTGGGCGGCTGCTGGACGGGCGGCGGCGGGACGCTGTCCGCCTCCGCATCGACCAGCGCATCCGGCTGCATTGCCTCGTTTTCTGCCGTGTCCGACAGGGCTGTATTTGTGTGGCTCATGATGCGAGCAACCTTTCAAGTTCTTCAATCAGGGGCGCCATGAAACGGCGAACGGTTGCTCCGGCCTTATCGGGATCGCCCGAGGCGATGGCCTCGACGATCTGGCGGTGCGCTTCATCGCTCGGCTCAGGCAATTCGCCATTGAGCGTGGCTTCTATGGATTCGCGAATGGAGGCGGAGAAAAAGGCATAGACTTCGATGAGGGCGTTATTGCCCGAGG
>NZ_JAVFVN010000371.1:0-351 GCF_030910085.1 Stenotrophomonas maltophilia group sp. RNC7
TTCATCGCTGGCAGAGGAAAAACCACTGATCCGAATCTCCGTTTATGACACAGTTTGCGTGAATGGCAGGGAACGACGTATTGGCGATTTGCTAAAATCGGATAAACATATGGTTTATACCCAGGAAATCCTCGATCTAGTTGAAGAACGTCTTGAATGGCGGAGAAGATGAAGAAAAAAGTATATAAGCTCCTGCATCTTTTGGTGAAAAAAATGACAACTGTTCTATTGTGTGCGGTACTACGTCATCCTCATTAATTGACAACTTCTTCTGATTTAATTGGAGACGTATACACATAAACCGGGATGTATAACCCAAAATGATTGCTCTCTATAGCGCTGGTATAAGAT
>NZ_JAVFVN010000397.1:0-373 GCF_030910085.1 Stenotrophomonas maltophilia group sp. RNC7
CATAAAATATCCATGTCTTTATTCAAGGGGTAACTTCTTGGAAAATCCTTAGGCATATATGGAACATCTACCTTAGTCAATGCATATTTATAAGGATCAATTGATTTTAAAAACTTAATAATATCTATGTCCTTTTGCATAATTTTTATCATATGAGCAGAGTGTTCGTAATTGTCACCTATGTGCATGATAATATCATAAAAGTAATTCTCAATCTTCTTACTATACTTTTCACGGTATTTCTTTTTTATTGCTTCTACTTTAATAGAGATAGGTTTACTATTTTTCGCTTTTGCTCTAAATTTTGGATCCCCTATATCTAAGGTTAATATCCTAATATTTTTATCATAATTATTCATATGCTCAAGCTTCT
>NZ_JAVFVN010000533.1:0-53047 GCF_030910085.1 Stenotrophomonas maltophilia group sp. RNC7
TCGCCCTGCCTCTGTAGCGGCGAGCCCCTGCTCGGCGGGGCCCGGCAAGCCGAGCGGGGGGGCGGCGCGCCCGGAAGCACAAAACCAGAAACCCCGCCGTCGCGGGGGGGGGGGTTTTCCGCCGCCAGGCGGCGCTCCGGCGCCCCCGGGCGCGGCTGCGCCTGCAACGCGGGGGGTGGGCGCGGCGCTACAGGAAGCAAAACACAAGAAACCCCGCATTCGCGGGGTTTCTTGTTTACCGCATCAAGCAGGCGATCAGTCGCCCAGGGTCAGCAGCGAGGCGTTGCCGCCGGCGGCGGTGGTGTTCACCGTCACCGTCTTTTCGGTGGCAAAGCGCAGCAGGTAGTGCGGGCCGCCGGCCTTCGGGCCGGTGCCGGACAGGCCCTGGCCGCCGAACGGCTGCACGCCGACCACTGCACCGATCTGGTTGCGGTTGACGTACACGTTGCCGACGTGGACGCCGTTGCTGATGCGGTCAACGGTTTCGTCGATGCGCGAATGCACGCCCAGGGTCAGGCCGTAGCCGGTGGCGTTGATCTGGTCGATCACCGCGTCGAGCTGGTCGCCCTTCCAGCGGATCACGTGCAGGACCGGACCGAACACTTCCTTCTGCAGCTGGCCCAGGTCCTTCAGCTCGTACGCGCGCGGTGCGAAGAAGGTGCCGTGGGCGGTTTCGGCGGACAGCTCGGCGGCGGCGATCAGGCGCGCTTCGCGGTCCATGCGCTCGGCGTGGTCCTGCAGGATCTTCAGCGCGTCGGCATCGATCACCGGGCCGACGTCGGTGGACAGCAGGCCCGGGTTGCCAACCTTCAGCTCCTTCATCGCGCCGGCCAGCATGGTCATCACCTTGTCGGCGATGTCGTCCTGCACGAACAGCACGCGCGCGGCCGAGCAGCGCTGGCCAGCGGAGGTGAAGGCCGAACCGATCGCGTCCTTGACCAGCTGTTCCGGAAGTGCCGAGGAGTCGGCGATGAAGGCGTTCTGGCCACCGGTCTCGGCGATCAGCACGCCGATGGCGGCGTCACGCGCGGCCATCGCACGGTTGATCGCACGGGCGGTCTCGGTGGAGCCGGTGAAGGCCACGCCGGCCACGCGCGGGTCGGCGGTCAGCGCCGCACCCACGGTGGCGCCGTCGCCCGGCAGGAACTGCACCACCTCGGCCGGCACGCCGGCATCGTGCAGCAGCTTCACCGCGTAGTAGCCGATCAGGTTGGTCTGCTCGGCCGGCTTGGCGATGACGCTGTTGCCGGCGGCCAGAGCAGCGGCGACCTGGCCCAGGAAGATCGCCAGTGGGAAGTTCCACGGGCTGATGCAGACGAACACGCCGCGGCCGTGCAGCTGCAGCTCGTTGGACTCACCGGTCGGGCTCGGCAGCTTCTCGGCGTGGCTGAACTGCTCGCGCGCCTGCTTGGCGTAGTAGCGCAGGAAATCCACGGCTTCGCGCACTTCGGCGATGCTGTCGGGCAGGCTCTTGCCGGCTTCCTTCACGCACAGCGCCATGAACTCCGGCATGCGCGCTTCCAGCTGGTCGGCGGCGTGTTCGAGGATGGCGGCGCGGCTGGCGGCCGGGGTGCGGTTCCAGGCCGGCTGTGCGGCCACGGCGTTGGCCAGGGCCTTCTGCACGGTAGCGGCATCGGCGGCCAGCCACTGGCCGACCACTTCGCGGGTGTCGGCCGGGTTGGTCACCGGCAGTGCGGCGCCGGCCGGGTTGGCACCCGGTACCAGCGGCGAGGCCTGCCACGGCTTCACGGCGGCGTTGAGCTGCTCGGCCAGGGCGCGCAGTTCGTTGTCGTTGGCGAGGTTGGCGCCCATGGAGTTCTTCCTGTCGTGGTTCTGGCTGCGCAGCAGGTCAACCGGCAGCGGGATCTTGGGATGCGGAATCGATTCGAACGAGGCGACCATCTCGACCGGATCGCGGATCAGGTCGGCGATCGGCACGCGCTCATCGGTGATGCGGTTGACGAAGCTGGAGTTGGCGCCGTTTTCCAACAGGCGGCGCACCAGGTACGGCAGCAGGTCTTCGTGCGAACCGACCGGGGCGTACACGCGGCAGGGCAGGTTCAAGCGGTCGGCCGGCACCACTTCGGCGTACAGGTCGTCGCCCATGCCGTGCAGCTTCTGGTGCTCGTACACGCCGCCGTTGGCGATGCTGCGCACGGCCGCGATGGTGTGCGCGTTGTGCGTGGCGAACATCGGGTAGATCGCATCGGCATGGGTGAACAGCCGCTTGGCGCAGGCCAGGTAGGACACGTCGGTGTTCTGCTTGCGGGTGAACACCGGGTAGCCCGGATAGCCTTCGATCTGCGCGCGCTTGATCTCGGCATCCCAGTAGGCGCCCTTGACCAGGCGCACCTGCAGGCGGCGGCCGGCGCGGCGCGCCATGTCGGCCAGGTGGTCGATCGTGTAGGGCGTGCGCTTCTGGTAGGCCTGCACGACCACGCCGAAGCCATCCCAGCCAGCCAGCGAGGCGTCGGAGAACACCTGCTCGATGATGTCCAGCGACAGTTCCAGGCGATCGGACTCTTCGGCGTCGACGGTGCAGCCGATGCCGTAGCTCTTGGCCAGCTGTGCCAGTTCCAGCACGCCCGGCACCAGGTCCTTCAGCACGCGCTCGCGCTTGGCGTGCTCGTAGCGCGGGTACAGCGCCGACAGCTTGATCGAGATGCCCGGCGCGTTGTTGACGTCGCCGTCCGGGCGGCCGCCGCGGGCCTTGTGATCACCGCCGATGGCGTGGATCGCACGACGGTAGTCTTCCAGGTAGCGCAGCGCGTCCTTCATGGTCAGCGCGCCTTCGCCCAGCATGTCGAAGGAGTAGCGGTAGTTCGCGTTGTCGCCCTTGTGCGAGCGCGACAGCGCTTCGCTGATGGTGCGGCCCATCACGAACTGGTGGCCCATGATCTTCATCGCCTGGCGTACGGCCAGGCGCACCACCGGCTCACCGACGCGGCCGACCAGGCGCTTGAATGCGCTGGGCGCATCGGCGCGCGTGGCGTCGTTCATCTGCACCAGCTTGCCGGTCAGCATCAGGCCCCAGGTGGAGGCGTTGACCAGCACCGAGTCGCTGCCACCCAAGTGCTTTTCCCAGTCGGCATCGGCCAGCTTGTCGCGGATCAGCTTGTCGGCAGTGTCCTGGTCCGGAATGCGCAGCAGGGCCTCTGCCACACACATCAGCAGCACGCCTTCTTCGCTGCCCAGGTCGTACTGGCGCATGAAGGCTTCGATCGCGCCCTGGTCCTTGGCACGCACGCGCACGCGGCCGACCAGGTCGGCGGCCAGCGCCTGCACCCTGGCCTGTTCTTCGGCGGGCAGGCGCGCCTGCGCCAGCAGCTCACGCACGTGGCTGGCCTCGTCCTTCAACCAGGCATCGGTGATGGCCTGGCGGAACGGGTTGGGGGGCGCCGGCAGTTCCGGCGACAGCAGCGCGCCCGGACGCGGGGCGTCGTGGGCGGCAGGGGAGGAGGAAGGTGCGTTCATGCCGGTCCGGCCAGTGGAAAACTTGGCGATTTTAATCATTTTTGCGGCCTTCGGAAGTGCCCTGCAGACACCTTCATGAAGGGCTGATAGCTACTAACGGTGGTGGATTCGGCGTGTTCAGCAAACCCGGCAAGATTTGTGCTGAATTCGTCATTCGTGCCGCCGACCTCATGCTGTGTTGCAGCATCGGAAAAAGTGTGAATGCACCCTTGCTACCGGCGAGAGGGCGGGGCTACCATCGAGACGTTTCCCGCGGCAGGAACGCGGTTGCGACATGATCGAGGTGCTTCCAGCTCCGGATGGGTCAGGTACGCAGCTGCGGCTGCGTCCCCCACGGGCGCTCGATGCCCGGCAGTTCGTCCTGTTGTTCACCGTGTTGTCGGGTGCGATGTGGCTGGTGTCCGCCCTCGGGTGGTGGGCCGGCAATGCATTCGCCCCCCTGTTCGCGCTGCTGTACAGCCTGGTGCTGGCAGCGGCGCTGCGTGCCTTGTGGCGCAGCGGTGAACGGCAGGAGGAGATCCGGGTAGTGCCGGCGTACGTGGAGGTCATCCCCGTACCCGGTGGATCGCCGGTGTTCCGGGCCCACCCGCACTGGGTGCGCCTGCTCACCGACGATGAGAGGGTCCGGCTGGCATCCAGCGGCCGGCAGGTGGAGGTGGGGAGTTTCCTCGCGCCGGCCGAACGCCAGACGCTCGCAGAGACACTTGAAAGCTTGCTCGCCGCCAGCGATGGCGGCAACCGACGACGCTAAGGGTCTAGGCAATGAAGCAAAGCAGCAGGTGGGGCACGAAGTGCGTGAACGCGGTCGCCGCGATGCTGGCGACCGGGGGACTGATTCCGGCGTCGGCCTGGGCCCAGGCGGCCGATCCCAAGCCGTGGCAGCTGAACATGGGCAAGGGGGTGACCCAGACCTCGCGCCTGGCCTGGGAATCGAACAACCTGTCGTTGATCATCTGCACGGTGATCGGCGTCATCGTGTTCGGGGCGATGGCCTACGCCATCTTCAAGTTCCGCAAATCCAAGGGCGCAGTCGCCGCCACCTTCAGCCACAACACCAAGGCCGAGATCATCTGGACGGTGATCCCGGTGATCATCCTGGTCGTGATGGCGTGGCCGGCCACGGCCAACCTGATCAAGATGTACGACACCCGCGATGCCGAGATGACGGTCAAGGTCACCGGCTACCAGTGGATGTGGAAGTACGAATACCTCGGCGAGAACGTCACCTTCACCAGCCGCCTGGATCGCGAGTCCGACCGCGTGCGGCAGAGTGGCATCGTGCCGACCCGCGAAAGCCATCCGCATTACCTGCTGGACGTCGACAACCGGCTGGTGTTGCCGGTCGATACCAAGGTCCGCTTCGTCATCACTTCCGATGATGTGATCCACGCCTGGTGGGTGCCGGCGCTGGGCTGGAAGCAGGACGCGATCCCCGGTTTCATCAATGAAGCCTGGACCAGCATCGAGCAGCCCGGGGTGTATCGCGGGCAATGCGCCGAGCTGTGCGGCAAGGACCACGGCTTCATGCCGATCGTGGTCGAGGCGGTGTCCAAGGAGGACTTCAAGCAGTGGCTGGCGCAGCGCAAGCCTGCACCGCCGGCCGAGCCCGCCCCCCCTGCGGCACCTGCAGAACCGGCTGCCCCTGCGGGCGAAGCACCGGCGGCACCTGCTGCTGCCGAAGCCGGCAACGCACCTGCGGTTGCGGCCAGCGGCGCGTGATGTAAAGCCCGCGGCCGCTCGCGGCCGTGGTGACAACCGATTCTGAGAGGTGTTTTGCAATGGCGCACTCGGCAGTTGGGCACGACGATCACCATCACCAGCAGAGTTTCTTCGAGCGTTGGTTCTTCTCGACCAACCACAAGGACATCGGCACGCTGTACCTGGGTTTCAGCTTCATCATGTTCATCATCGGTGCGGCGATGAGCGTGGTGATCCGCGCCGAGCTGGCGCAGCCGGGCCTGCAGTTCGTCAAGCCCGAGTTCTTCAACCAGATGACGACCGTGCATGCGCTGGTGATGATCTTCGGCGGCGTGATGCCGGCGTTCGTCGGCCTTGCCAACTGGATGATCCCGCTGCAGATCGGTGCGCCGGACATGGCGCTGCCGCGCATGAACAACTGGTCGTTCTGGTTGCTGCCGGTGGCTTTCAGCCTGCTGCTGCTGACGCTGTTCCTGCCCGGTGGTGCACCGGCCGGTGGCTGGACGCTGTATCCGCCGCTGTCGCTGCAGGGCGGCTACAACGTGGCCTTCAGCGTGTTCGCCATTCACGTGGCCGGCATCAGCTCGATCATGGGTGCGATCAACATCATCGCCACCGTGCTGAACATGCGCGCGCCGGGCATCGACCTGCTGAAGATGCCGATCTTCTGCTGGGCCTGGCTGATCACCGCCTTCCTGCTGATCGCGGTGATGCCGGTGCTGGCCGGTGCGGTGACCATGCTGCTGACCGACAAGTTCTTCGGCACCAGTTTCTTCAACGCCGCCGGTGGCGGTGACCCGGTGATGTACCAGCACATCTTCTGGTTCTTCGGCCATCCCGAGGTCTACATCATGATCCTGCCCGCCTTCGGCGTGGTCAGCGAGATCATCCCGACCTTCAGCCGCAAGCCGCTGTTCGGCTACCAGGCGATGGTGTACGCCACCGCCGCGATCGCGTTCCTGTCGTTCATTGTCTGGGCCCACCACATGTTCACCGTGGGCATGCCGCTGGGCGGCGAGATCTACTTCATGTTCGCCACCATGCTGATCTCGATCCCGACCGGGGTGAAGGTGTTCAACTGGGTCAGCACCATGTGGCGGGGGTCGCTGACGTTCGAGGCGCCGATGCTGTGGTCGGTGGCCTTCGTCATCCTGTTCACCATCGGTGGCTTCTCCGGTCTGATGCTGGCCATCGTGGCGGCCGACTTCCAGTACCACGACACCTACTTCGTGGTTGCGCATTTCCACTACGTGCTGGTGACCGGCGCGGTGTTCGCGCTGATCGCGGCGGTGTATTACTGGTGGCCGAAGTGGACCGGGCGCATGTACAGCGAGAAGTGGGCCAAGGTGCACTTCTGGTGGTCAATCGTGTTCGTCAACCTGCTGTTCTTCCCGCAGCATTTCCTCGGCCTGGCCGGCATGCCGCGCCGCATTCCCGATTACAGCGTGGCCTTCGCCGACTGGAACCTGATCAGCTCGATCGGTGCGTTCGGCATGTTCGTCACGCCGTTCATGATGGCCGCGATCCTGCTGTCCTCGCTGCGCAACGGCGAGAAGGCCGAAGCACGCAGCTGGGAAGGTGCACGCGGGCTGGAGTGGACGCTGCCATCGCCGGCACCGGCGCACACCTTCACCACGCCGCCGACCATCCGTCCGGGGGATCTGGCGCATGACGACATCACGCATTGAGGTGGGGCATGCATAACGAGAGCCCACTGCAGACCTGTAGAGCCGAGCCATGCTCGGCTGACGAAAAGCAGCCGAGCATGGCTCGGCTCTACAACAGCCCGGGCGACGCCCCGGAAAACGGCATCGAACAGCAGCGCCAGCGTGCCCGGCGGACGGCGATGTGGGTCGGCGCCATCGCGGTGCTGGTCTACGTCGGCTTCATCCTCAGCGGGGTGATCGGCCGATGAGCGAGGCTCCGGCCAGCACGCGGTCACCCAGTGCCGGGCTGCCGCGCCTGATCGGCGTGGCAGTGGCGGTGTTCCTGCTGACCTTCTCGCTGGTGCCGCTGTACCGCATTGCCTGCGAAAAGGTATTCGGCGTGCGCCTGGAGCGCGGCCCGGGTGGTGAAGCCAGTACGGGTGCTGCAGCTGGCAAGCGCACCGTGCGGGTGGAGTTCGATGGCGGCGTCAATTCGCGCCTGCCGTGGTCGTTCCATCCTGAGCAGCTGACCATGGATGTTGTGCCCGGCGAACTCAACGAGGCGCTGTACTTCGCACGCAACGACAGCCAGCAGGCAGTCGTTGGCAGCGCGGTGCCTTCGGTGGCGCCGGCACGCGCGTCGGGCTTCTTCAGCAAGACCGAGTGCTTCTGTTTCACCGCGCAGACGCTGCAGGCCGGCGAGAAGCGCGACATGCCGGTGCGCTTCATCGTCGATCCGGACCTGCCGCCGGAAATCAAGACGATCACCTTGTCCTACACCTTCTACCGCAACGACGCGTTGTCCGATCGGCTGCTCCCGGCCGCCACCTCGGACGGCGCGCACGCCGCACCCTGACCCGGATACCGACATGGCCCAGACACCGACCGACGCCAACGTGTACTTCGTCCCGGCCCAGAGCAAATGGCCGTTCGTGGGCTCCATCGCGATGATGGTGACCATGGTGGGTGTGGCCAGCTGGCTCAACGACGCCAGCTGGGGGCGCTGGACGTTCTATATCGGCATCGCGATGCTGGTGCTGACCCTGTTCTGGTGGTTCAGCGACGTGGTGCGTGAATCGCAGGCCGGCAACTACAACCACCAGGTCGATGGCTCGTTCCGGATGGGGATGATCTGGTTCATCTTCTCCGAGGTGATGTTCTTCGGTGCCTTCTTCGGCGCGCTGTTCTACACCCGCAACCTGGGCCTGTCGTGGCTGAGCGGCGAAGGCCGCGGGGTGATGACCAACGAGCTGCTCTGGCAGGGCTACTCCGCCGGATGGCCGACCAATGGCCCGGCGGCGATCGGTGGTGCCTTCCAGACCATCCCGGCCTGGGGCCTGCCGCTGATCAATACGCTGATCCTGCTCACCTCCGGCGTGACCCTGACCATCGCCCATCACGCACTGAAGGCCGGCAACCGCCGCCAGCTGCTGATCTGGCTGGGCCTGACCGTGGTGCTCGGCCTCGGTTTCCTGACCCTGCAGGCGGAAGAGTACATCCACGCCTACAAGGAGCTGAACCTGACGCTCGGTTCGGGTATCTACGGTTCGACATTCTTCATGCTGACCGGCTTCCACGGTGCGCACGTGCTGCTGGGCACGATCATGCTGATCGTGATGTGGCTGCGTTCGGCCAAAGGACACTTCACCCGCGACAACCATTTCGGTTTCGAAGCGGCCGCGTGGTACTGGCACTTCGTCGACGTGGTGTGGCTGATGCTGTTCCTGTTCGTCTACGTGCTTTGACCACGCACGCATCGGTGGCCTCAGCCGCCGACGCCGTGCGGCTTGATCCAGCCCATGTAGATGCTCACGATCACCAGTACGATCAACGCCACCGACACCGCGATGCGACGTGTCAGTGCGTTGACCGTGCGCTTGGTCTGGCCGCGGTCGACCAGCAGGTAATACAGGCCGGCGCCCAGGTTCCAGACGATGACGATCAGAAACGCGATTACCAGCAGGGTCTTCAGCGAATCACTCATGCGCGGCTCGAG
Source organism: Stenotrophomonas maltophilia group sp. RNC7 (assembly GCF_030910085.1). Lineage (NCBI taxonomy): Bacteria > Pseudomonadati > Pseudomonadota > Gammaproteobacteria > Lysobacterales > Lysobacteraceae > Stenotrophomonas > Stenotrophomonas maltophilia group sp. RNC7. Next base: position 8,815 of record NZ_JAVFVN010000533.1, read on the forward strand.
GGCAGGGTGGGTGCGCCTATCTGACCGCGTTTGCGCGGACTTGTCATGATGCGCCAGCACACACGCGTGATCGGATGGTTGCTGGCCGTGCTGGCGATGGCCGGTTTCACTGCATTGGGGCTGTGGCAGCTGCAGCGCATGCATGCCAAACAGTCAATGTTGGATGCGCAGGGGCCAGCGGTGGCACAGGCGCTGCCGCTGGCGCAGGCCCTGGCAGCCCCCGGCGCGTTGCACGGTGTGGCCGATCACGGTCGCTTCCTGCCTGGCGTGGTGCTGCTGGACAACCAGACCCGGCATGGCCGTGCCGGCGTAAAGATCTATCGCCCGTTCCGCAGTGACGAAGGCAGCGTGCTGCTGGTCGATCTTGGCTGGCGCGCGCTGCCGCCGGATCGCACGCTGCCGGACATACCGGCGCCGCCTTCGCCGGTGGTGGTGCGCGGGTTGCTGGCGCCACCGCCTTCGGCGGGGCTGGTACTGGGCCCGGCGTTCTCCGCCACCGGTGAGGCCGGGCGCTGGCTGGCCAGCCGCTTGCCGGCCGAGGGCCTGGCCCGGGCGCTGGGGGTGCAGTCACTTCCCGATCGTGTACTGCGCCTGGACCCGGCGCTGCCCTTCGGCGACGAACGTGATCTGGACCTGTTGCCGAACACGCTGCCACCGCAGCGTCACCTGGGCTACGCCGTGCAGTGGTTCGGCCTGGCCCTGACCGTGCTCGTCGTTGCGCTGGTGTTGGAGTGGCGCAGGAGGCGCGCCGTGGCACGACCGGCATCCCGTACCCAACCATGAGAAAATGCCCCGCATGAACACTGCTACGTCCCCGCAGGCGCGCGGCTCCGGCCGCCGGACCCTGGTGCTGCTGTTTGCCGTGTTCTTCGGGGCGATGGCGCTGGCCGCGGTATTGCGCTTCTCCGGCTGGCAGCCCACCGGGCACCGCAATGCGGGACAGCTGCTGAAGCCGCCGGTCGATCTGCGCCAGCAGGCGCCGACCCTGGCCAGTGGCCAGCCCTATCCTTGGAACCCCGAGGCCCGCACCTGGCGCCTGCTGGTGGCACCACCGGCCGGTGCCTGCGACGCGCAGTGCGTCACTTTGTCGCAGGGGCTGGGCAAGGTGTGGCAGCTGTTCGGCCATAACGCCGATAATGTCGAGATCCTGTGGCTGGGTACGCCACCGGCGTCGATCGCCTCGCTGCCCGCGCTGCGGCCGCTGGCTCCGTCGCCAGCCCTGCGCGCGGCGTTGCCGGGCGTCGATGATCCGGCGGGACTGCCGGTCTACGTGATCGATCCGAACGGCTTCGTGATCATGCGCCATGCCCCGGGTTCCGACCTCGGTGGCCTGCGCAAGGACATGGCCACGTTGCTGAAACTGAAGTGAGTCCCGTTTGATGAGCCTTTCCGCGCGTCCGGCGCTGCACCGCAATTTCCACCGCCTGGCGTGGTTCGCCATGATCATGACCGCGAGCACGATCATGTTCGGCGCGTTCGTACGCCTGTCCGATGCCGGCCTGAGCTGCCCGGACTGGCCGACCTGCTATGGCCAGGCCACCTGGCCGCAGCACGTGGAAGAGACCATCGGCCACCCGGCGGCGGAGATCCGCCCGCTGGAGACCCACAAGGCCTGGCGTGAGCAGGTGCACCGCTTCCTGGCCGGCGCGCTGGGCATCGAGATCCTGACCCTGGCCCTGCTGGCCACGCGCAAGCGCCGCTTTGGAACCACGGCAGTGGTGACCGCCTGCGTGCTGGTGGCCGCTGGCATACCGCTGTACATGATGGGCTGGCATGGCACCGCCAGTGCATTGGCTCTGATCGGCGAGGCGATCCTGCTGATCGCCGCGCTGCGCTGGAGCAACATCGATCTGGCACGCGCTGCACTGCTGACCCTGGCGGTGGTGATCTTCCAGGCCCTGCTGGGCATGTGGACGGTGACCCTGCTGCTCAAGCCCATCGTGGTGATGGGCCACCTGCTGGGCGGCATGCTGATGTTCGCGCTGCTGGCCTGGATGGCCTGGCGTGCGACGCACATGCCGATCACCCTGGCCGAGGCACCGAAGCTGAAGTGGCTGCTGCGCATCGGCCTGGCGGTGCTGGTCACCCAGATCGCACTCGGCGGCTGGGTCAGTGCCAACTACGCGGCGCTGGCCTGCGGCGGCGGCAGTGCATCGCTGGACAACTTCCCGCGCTGTGCCAACCAGTGGTGGCCGCAGCACAACTTCGTCGAAGGCTTCACCCTGTGGCGTGGCATCGGCGTGGACTACGAAGGTGGCGTGCTGGATGGTGCTTCCCGTATCGCCATCCAGATGGCGCACCGCCTGTTCGCGGTGGTGGTGGCCATCTACCTGCTGTGGCTGGGCGTGCGCCTGTTCCGGTTGCCGAGCATGCGCGGCTGGGCCAGCGCGCTGATCGCGCTGCTGGTGCTGCAGGTCACCCTCGGCATCCTCAATGTGAAGCTGGCGCTGCCACTGGAAGTGGCCGTGGCCCACAACGGCGTGGCCGTTGCCCTGTTGTTCGTGCTGGTCAGCCTGCTGGCCCGCCTGCGCGCCCCGGACTGATTCCATGTTTTCCAACTACCGCCAGTACTGGGACCTGACCAAGCCCAAGGTCGTCGCCCTCATTGTCTTCACTGCCCTGGTCGGCATGGTCCTGGCTATTCCGGGCGTGCCCAGCTGGGAGCAGGTGCGCGCCGGCCTGCTCGGCTTCCTCGGCATCTGGCTGGCCGCTTCGGCGGCCGCCGCGATCAACCAGTTGCTGGATGCGCACATCGATGCGCAGATGGCACGCACGTCGTGGCGCCCGCTGGTGGTCGGCAAGGTCAAGCCATGGCAGGTGCTGGTGTTCGCCGGCGTGCTGATCGTGCTGTCGATGACCATCCTGGTGCTGTGGGTGAACCTGATCACTGCGGTGCTGACCTTCGCCTCGCTGATCGGCTACGCGGTGATCTACACCGTGTACCTCAAGCGCGCGACCTCGCAGAACATCGTCATCGGTGGCCTGGCCGGCGCGATGCCGCCGATGCTGGGCTGGGCTGCGGTCACCGGCATGCAGGGCTCGTCGGACTGGGCGTACTCGTCGCTGCTGGTGCTGATCATCTTCATCTGGACGCCGCCGCACTTCTGGGCGCTGGCGATCTTCCGCCGCGAAGACTATGCCAAGGCCGAGATCCCGATGCTGCCAGTGACCCACGGCGTGGTGCACACCCGCAAGCAGATCATGGTGTATTCGGTGGTGCTGGCGCTGGTCTGCCTGCTGCCGTACCTGGTGGGCATGAGTGGTGCGTTCTACCTGGGCGGCGCGATCGTGCTCAACGCCGTGTTCCTCTGGTATGCCTGGCGCATGCTGAACCCGCCGGACGAGCTGTTCTCGATGAAGATGTTCTACTACTCCATCGTCTACCTGATGGCGCTGTTCGCCTTCCTGCTGGTCGACCACTGGATCCTGCCCTGGTTGTGAAGCGCCACCTGTAGAGCCGAGCCCATGCTCGGCTGAGGGGGATGGAAGAGCAGCCGAGCGTGGGCTCGGCTCTACAACAGATCCACGCCATGCGTGGAGTGTTCAAGTAGATCCACGCCATGCGTGGATGTCTCCCGGTCGGGTCAGGGCTTGCGCCGCGCATACCGCTGCGCGATCACGCCGCAGACGATCAGCTGGATCTGGTGGTAGATCATCACCGGCAGCACGATGGCGCCGAGGCTGCCGCCGGCGAACAGCACCTTGGCGATCGGCACGCCCGTGGCCAGGCTCTTCTTCGAGCCGCAGAACACGATGGCGATCTCGTCCTCGCGGTTGAAGCGCAGGCGGCGGGCGATGAAGGTGATCAGCGGCATCGCGATGCCGAGCAGCACGGCGGCCACGACCGCCACGGCCAGCAGCGAGAGCAGCGGCGTCTTGCTCCACAGGCCTTCAGTCACCGCTTCACCGAACGCCGAATACACCACCAGCAGGATCGTGCCCTGGTCGGTGTAACGCAGCAGCGCGCGCTGCTTTTCCACCCAACCGGCAATCCAAGGCCGCAGCAGGTGGCCGGCCACGAACGGCACCAGCAGCTGCAGCATGATGCCGCCGATCGCATGCAGCGGGTCGTGCACGCCACCGGAGGTGCCCGCCAGCGCGGTCAGCAGCAGTGGAGTCAGGAATACGCCGAGGATGCTCGACAACGAAGCACTGCACACCGCTGCGGGCACGTTGCCATGCGCCATCGAGGTGAACGCGATGGACGACTGCACGGTGGAGGGCAGGGTGCACAGGAACAGCACGCCCAGGTACAGCTCCGGGGTCAGCAGCCAGCCCGATAGCGGCTTGAACATCAGCCCCAGCAGCGGGAACAGGAGGAAGGTGCAGGCGAGGATGGTCAGGTGCAGCCGCCAGTGCAGCATGCCGCCAATGATCGACTCGCGCGGCAGGCGCGCGCCGTGGAGGAAGAACAGCGCGGCGATGGCGACGGTGGTGACGTCATCAAGGACGATGGCGGCGGCGCCCTTCATTGGCAGCAGCGAGGCCAGGCCAACCGTGCACAGCAGGGCGAGGGTGAAGTTGTCCGGTCGCAGGCGCGACCACCAGCGGGTCATGGTGGGCAGAGTCCTTGGTGCGGAGAGTTCAGGGCGAGATGACCGGCGTGGCCAGGCGTTGGCGGGTGGCGGCTTCCAGCGAGGTCAGGCCAGCACGCTGGCCCAGCTGAAGGGCCTGTTCGGGGCTGGCATGTTCGTAGCGTGCGTTGACCAGGCCGAGCACGGCGCCAGCGCGGTTGCCGGACGCACAGTGCAGCAGCACCGGCCCCTGGCTCTGCCGCAGGGCCTGGTGCACGGCGTGCACGTTGGCGGCATCGAGCCCCTCGGCACCGGCCACCGGAATGCGCACGTAGCGCAGGCCCAATGATTCGGCAACGCGCGTTTCGTCGAAACCCCGGTCCTCGCCGGGCTGGCGCAGGTCGATCACGGTGCGCACGCCCTGCGCGGCAAGTTCGCGCAGTTGTGCGGCGGAGGGCTGGCCGCCGGCATACAGGCCCGGGCGGACTTCATTGAGCGGGCCATCTGCGGCCAGGGCCGCCAGTGGCAGGCAGAGCGACAACAACAGCAGGCAGGGCAGGCGCAGCAGCATGGTCTTCTCCGTGAAAACGTTCTGCCGCTACAGGCGCAGCCCGGCGCGGGCCTTCAGCAGCTCGCGCAGTTCGTATTTGTCAGTATCGTCCAGGCCCTGCTGGCGCTGCTTTGCCAACAACTCCTCCAGACGTTGCACCAGCAGCTGTTTCTCCAGCTGTGCCACCGCGTCGTGCAGTTCCTGGGTCCAGCTGGCCTCGGTGCCGGGCAGCGTCTGAGCGGCCAGCGTATGCAGCGACGCCTGTTCCTCGCGGCCGTCGAAGTGTTCCAGCAGGGCGCCGGTGCTGATGTCCGGGCGCTGTTCGACCAGCCCCAGCAGTTCCAGCAGCAGCTCCACGCCCGGTAGTCGCAGGCCCTGGAAGTGATGCTTTCCGCCCAGGGTCAGCGCCAGCGACGGCTGCTGCAGCAGCACGGCGATCGCGCCGCGCACCAGGCTGCGCTTGGCCACCGGCTGGATCGTCCGATGTGGCTGGCGTTGCGGCATCGGCGCGCGCGTGGCCTGGGCAGTGCCACCGAGGCCGGTCAGCTGCGCCAGCTGCTGCTTCATCAGGTCGCCGAAGGCACCGTCGGGAATCTGCGCCAGCATCGGCTTTGCACGTTCGGCCAGGCGCGCCTTGCCGTCCAGCGTGCCCAGGTTGATCTCGCGGGTCAGTTCATCGAAGAAGAACTGCGACAGCGGCGTGGCCTGCTTCAGGCGCTCGTTGAAGGCCTCGGCGCCTTCCTTGCGCACGATGGTGTCCGGGTCCTCGCCATCGGGCAGGAACAGGAAGAAGGCCTGGCGGCCATCCTTCATGCGCGGCAGCACCGACTCCAGCGCCTTCCAGCCGGCGCGGCGGCCTGCGGCGTCGCCGTCGAAGCAGAAGAACACGTCCGGTGCGTTGCGGAACAACAGCTCGGCGTGGTCCGGCGTGGTCGCCGTACCCAGCGTGGCCACCGCCTGGGTGACGCCGAACTGGAACAGCGAAACCACGTCCATGTAGCCCTCGACCACGATCAGCCGCTCGATCTTCTGGTTGGCCTGGCGCACCTGCCACAGGCCATACAGCTCGCGGCCCTTGTGGAACAGCGCGGTCTCGGGCGAGTTGAGGTACTTGGGGCCGTCGTCCTTCTCGAACACGCGGCCGCCAAAGGCGATCACCCGGCCACGGCGGTCGAAGATCGGGAACATCACCCGGTCGCGGAACTTGTCGTAGACGTGGCCGCGGTCGTTCTTCGAGAACAGGCCGGCGCGGTCGAGCAGCTTCATGCGGCGCTCGTCCTTGCCGAGCGCGTCGCGCAGGCCGCTGTAGCCGTCCGGCGCGTAGCCGATCTGGAAGCGCGCGCGGTTCTCTTCGTCCACGCCACGGCCATCGAGGTAACTGCGTGCCTTGTCGCTGCTTTCCAGGTTCTTCTGGAAGAACCGGGCGGCGGCATCCAGTGCCGAATACAGCTCGCGGCTGTCGTCCTGCTGCTGCGGGCTGCGCGGATTCTCGTTGCGCGGCACTTCCATGCCGGCGCGCTTGGCCAGTTCATCCACCGCGTCGAGGAACTCGAGGCGGTCGTAGTTCATCAGGAAGCTGATCGCGGTGCCGTGCGCGCCGCAGCCGAAGCAGTGATAGAACTGCTTGGTCGGCGAGACCGTGAACGAGGCCGAGCGCTCGTCATGAAACGGGCAGCGTGCGGCGTATTCCTTGCCCTGGCGCTTCAACGGCACGCGGCTGCCCACCACCTCGACGATGTCGGTGCGGGCGAGCAGGTCGTCGATGAAAGCGTCGGGGATACGGGCCATGGGCAACAGGGCAGGGCGCGGTGCAGGACCACGCGACGGAACCGGGGGCGGTCGGCCTAGTTTACCCCCTGTCGGGCACCTGGCTGGCGGTTGCCGGATCAATGCCGGCTGCGGCCAGGTGATGACGCGCGCGCAGGCGCTCATCGATCACCGCCGTCATCAGCGCGCCAACAAAGAAGACCACAGTCGCGTAATAGATCCAGACCAGCGAGATCACCAGCGCGCCCATCGAGCCGTAGGCACTGCCGGGGGCCACGGTGGCGATGTAGACGCCGATGCCGTAGCGGCCCAGTGCGAACAGTGCCGAGGTGATGACGCCGCCGATGAAGGCCTGGCGCCACGCCACGCGACGGTCGGGCAGGTAGTGGTACATGAAGGCGAAGCCGACTGCATACAGCAGCAGGCTCGTGACGTACCCCAGCGCGGGGAGGATCGAGGGCAGTTGCGCGAAGGCCACCTGCAGCACCGTGGTGGCGGTCATCGACAGGATCAGCAGGAAGCCCAGGGCCAGCACTACGCCGAACGAGAACACACGCTTGCGCAGCCAGGCCTTGATGCCCTCCAGGCGCTCGCCACTGGTGCGGAAGATCAGGTTGAGCGCGTTCTGCAGCTGCGCGAACACGGCGGTGGCGCCGACGAACAGCAGCAGCGTGCTCCACAGCCCCGCCAACGAGCCGACGTCGGGCTGGTTGTCGGCGTTCTTCAGGACGGTTTCGGCCACCGTAGCCGCGCTGCTGCCAGCCACCGAGCTGATCTGGCCGATCAGCGCCTGCTGTGCCGGTGGGTACAGCGAGGCGGTCAACCACAGCAGCAGCACCAGCAGCGGTGCCATCGACAGCAGGGCGTAGAAAGAAACGGAGGCGGCCTGGGTCAGCACGTCGACGTCGATGAAGCGCTTGGCCACCGCCATCGGAAAGCTGTCCTGCAGGCGCTTGAGGTACTTGTGCAGGGACACGGGAACGTTGGGCTCGGGTTCAACCATGGGTGTGGTTGTAGCAGGCGGCCAACGAAGGTGCGGTGAAGCGGGTGCATCAATGGGGTCAGAGCCCTTTCGCGTTGCGAAAGGGATCCGACCCCGTGTGCCGGATTACGCCAGCTGCTGCTTGACCAGCTTGGACACCAGGCCCATGTCGGCCTGGCCAGCGAGCTTGGGCTTCAGTGCGCCCATCAGCTTGCCCATGTCGGCCGGGCCGGAGGCGCCGGTCTCGGCGATGGCGGCCTGGATGGCGGCCACGATCTCGGCTTCGCCCATCTTGGCCGGCAGGTAGGCTTCGATGACCACGATCTCGGCGCGCTCGATCTCGGCCAGGTCTTCGCGGTTGGCCGCTTCGTACTGGCTGACCGAGTCCTTGCGCTGCTTGACCATCTTGTCGAGCACGGCGATCACGGCGGTGTCATCCAGCTCGATGCGCTCGTCCACTTCGCGCTGCTTGATGGCGGCATTGATCAGGCGGATCACGCCCAGCTTGTGCTTCTCGCCCGCCTTCATGGCGGCCTTCATGTCTTCGGTGAGCTGCTGCTTCATGCTCATGAGGAACCTCGTGGTGGTAGGTGGGGCGGGGCGGATGCCCGAACCCGGAAACGCAAAAAGCCGGCGACGCTCGCGCGTGCCGGCTTCGGCTCCATCGCGACGGGCAGGCCCGCCGCAATGAAGATGCGTCCGATCAGTACAGGCGCTGACGCTTGGTGACGTCGCGCGACGAGCGGCGCAGCTGACGCTTCACGGCAGCGGCGGCCTTGCGCTTGCGCTCCTGGGTCGGCTTTTCGTAGAACTCGCGCTTGCGGGTTTCGGCCAGCACACCGGCCTTTTCGCAAGTGCGCTTGAAGCGGCGAAGAGCAAACTCGAAGGGCTCGTTCTCGCGGACTTTGACGCTGGGCATGGAATCTCCGGGACACAGTAGAACCGGGTCACGCCCGGCGAGCCGCACATTATAGCGGCGAATCGACAAACTGCAAGCGACCAACCCTGAATACGGGCCGGCGGTTCGATAGCAGTGAGATCTGCACGTTCCCCGAGGGGACGGCAGGGGCGTCATAATAGCAGGCATGCGAGTCCTTGGCATCGAATCTTCATGTGATGAGACCGGCGTGGCGGTGTATGACACCGACCTGGCCGGCAGCGCGGCCCTGCGCGCCCATGCGGTCTACAGCCAGATCGCCCTGCACGCCGAATACGGTGGCGTGGTGCCCGAGCTGGCCAGCCGCGACCACGTCCGCAAGCTGTTGCCGCTGGTGCGACAGACCCTGGCCGAAGCCGGCCTTGGCGTGGACGACATCGACGGCGTGGCCTATACGGCCGGGCCCGGCCTGGTCGGGGCACTGCTGGTCGGCGCGGGCGTGGCCCGGTCGCTGGCCTGGGCGCTGGAGGTACCGGCCGTCGGCGTACACCACATGGAAGGCCACCTGCTGGCGCCGTTGATGGAAGACGACCCGCCGGAAGCGCCGTTCGTGGCACTGCTGGTATCGGGTGGGCATACCCAGCTGGTGGCGGTGGACGCGATCGGCCAGTACCGCCTGCTGGGCGAGACCCTGGACGATGCGGCCGGCGAGGCCTTTGACAAGACCGCCAAGCTGATGGGCCTGCCGTACCCGGGCGGCCCGCAGCTGGCCAGGCTGGCCGAGCAGGGCACGCCGGGCGCGTACCGCTTCGCGCGCCCGATGACCGACCGCCCCGGGCTGGATTTCAGCTTCTCCGGCCTGAAGACCCAGGTCCTGATGGCCTGGCGCGACAGCGACCAGAGCGAGCAGACCCGCGCCGACATTGCCCGGGGCTTTGAGGACGCGGTGGTCGAAACCCTGTCGATCAAGTGCGAGCGCGCGCTGGAAGCGGCCGGGACCAACGTGATCGTGGTAGCCGGCGGTGTAGGTGCCAACAAGCGCCTGCGCGCCCGCCTGCAGCAGATGGCCGAGCGCCTCGGCGGCCGCGCCTGCTTCCCGCGGCCTGCACTGTGCACCGACAACGGCGCGATGATCGCCTTCGCTGGGGCGCTGCGGCTGCAGGCTGGCCAGCATAGCCCGCCGAAGGTGGATGTGACCCCGCGCTGGGACATGGCGACCCTGCCGGCGGTCTGAGCCGGTGGCGCCGGGCCACGCCCGGCGGACGCTTTACGGACGACCAGCCAACGGCGAGGCCGCCAACACCGTCGTTGCCCGCTCATGGCGCTGTAGCCACCCCAGGGTGTGCGGGCAGCGCGCATGGATCAGCCGCCCGATCGCGGCGAGGTCAGCGCCGATGTCGCGATCCAGGATGGGTTCGTGGTGGGCGATGCGGTTGCGCAGGTGGCGGATGCGTCCGATATCCGCATGGATGGCTTTCCTGACGGCACTGGGATGAGCAGAGGGAGCATGCTGCAGAACCCTGCTGAGTGCGGGTATCCAAAGCGTGGAGTCGAAGCGACAGGTGAAGAGCTGCTGCCAGAACACCATCGGCAGGTTGGCGACGATCCCAGGTGTATCGGTTACGCGGCTGGCAAGTTGTTCCAGTGCCGTGCGCGGAGAAGTACTGGATGAGGTTGGCAGCCTCCGTCGGAAGGCACCATTCCAGGGCCAACGCGGGCCATGCTGCCTGGCGAGCACCGCTGCAGCGGCGTTGCGGGTGACCACTTCGCACAGATGGACCGGCATCATCAGAGCACTGCACATCCGCATGTTCCACAGGTACAGGGATTCGGCTGTGACGTCGGGGCTGCAGGTCGATGCGATTCTCTCGTAAGTGGACAGACGCTCCGCTGACAACGCGCGCCGCAGTGCATCGTGTGAAGCCATCGTGATGTGCGGTGGTGAAGAATGGATCGATGTTGGCCAGTCAGGCGGGCAACAACCATAAGGGAACGTCGTTGTCCGTGCGGCCGATTCTCTGTGTTTCGCCTCGGACGAATACCTGAGCTTGCCTGTCGGAATTGGCCTTGACCGACGATCTGGTCCTTGCCTACTCTGCGTGCCTGCGCCACCGGGACTCGCGGCTGTTCAACAGCTCCCCCCGGGGACAAACGGTAGTACCAAAGGGCCCCGCTAGCAGGGCCCTTTGTCTTTTCTGGAGCCGCGTCCCTGCCGGCCGCCCACCGCCCGTTCCGGGCAGGCTCACCGCCGTGCCGTTACCATGGCCGCCTGTATTCGTGCCGGTAAGCGCAATGGACAAGGTTTTCATCGAAGGGCTGACGATCGACGCCCTGATCGGGATCTACGATTGGGAACGACGGATCCGCCAGGACCTGGTGTTCGACCTGGAAATGGGCTTCGACAACCGTCGCCCCGCGGCCACCGATGACATCGCCCACACCCTGAACTACAAGGCGGTGAGCAAGCGCCTGGAGCAGTTCGTGCGCGAGTCGGAGTTCGGCCTGGTCGAGACCCTGGCCGAGCGCTGCGCGCAGATCGTGCTGGACGAATTCGACGTGAAGTGGCTGCGCCTGAAGCTGAGCAAGCCCGGCGCGGTGCGCGGCGCGCGCGCGGTGGGTGTGATCATCGAACGCTCGCGGGACTGACCCGGTAAATCCGGCCGCTGGCCGGAAACCCCGGTAGTGCCGGCCGCTTGCCGGCAACCTTGGCAACAACGAAACAGACAGGAGACAACTGATGGTGGACGCGGTGGTGGCGGTACAGTGGCTGGAACGGCTGCAGAACACACTGGAACCCTATCCCGGCGCCTACCTGGCGTTGATGATCTCGGCGCTGCTGATCGCCGCCGGCCTGGCTAACTGGGTGACCAAGCGCATCCTGCTGCGTGGCCTGCGGCGCCTGTTGCAGCGCCTGCCAGGTGCCGAGTCCGGCCGCGGCAGCCACTTGATGCGGGTGATTTCGCGCCTGTCCAACGTGGTGCCCAGCCAGGTGATCGCCTCGGGCATCACCCTCATCCCCGACCTGCCGCCCAGCCTGGTCAACGTCATCATCAAGCTGTGCATCGTGTGGGCCGTACTGACGGTGTCGATGGCGTTCTCGCATGCGCTGGACGCGGCCAACAGCCTGTACGAGCGCAAGCCCGATGCGCGCAGCAAGCCGATCAAGGGCTACCTGCAGGTGGTCAAGATCGTGGTGTTCGTGGCCGCCGGCCTGTCCATCGTCGCCACCCTGCTTGGGGTGAAGCTGGGCCCGCTGGTGACCGGCCTGGGCGCGGCCACGGCGGTGCTGATGCTGATCTTCCAGGACACCATCCTGTCGCTGGTGGCCAGCGTGCAGATCAGTGGCGATGGCCGCGTGCGCATCGGCGACTGGATCGAGATGCCCAGCCAGAACGCCGACGGCGACGTCATCGACATCGCGCTGCACACCATCACCGTGCAGAACTTCGACAAGACCATCACCACCATCCCGACCAAGAAGCTGGTGACCGAGTCGTTCAAGAACTGGCGCGGCATGCAGGAGGCCGGTGGCCGCCGGATCAAGCGCGCGCTGTACCTGGACCAGCACAGCGTCGGTTTCCTCGACGACGGCGACCTGGCCTTCCTCGGCGAATTCGCGCTGCTGCGTGACTATCTGCGTGAAAAGGAGCAGGAACTGGGGCAGTGGAACGGGCGCCTGCGCGAGCAGGGCGTGGCTGAGGTCAACAGCCGCCGGGTGACCAACCTGGGTACCTTCCGTGCCTATGTGGAGCGCTACCTGCGCAGCCATCCGGGCATCCATACCGACATGACCCTGCTGGTGCGGCAGCTGCAGCCCACCACCGAAGGCCTGCCGCTGGAGCTGTACTGCTTCACCCGCAGCACCGCCTGGAGCGAGTACGAGGCCGTGCAGTCGGACATCTTCGACCACCTGCTGGCGATTCTGCCGGCGTTCGGCTTGCGGGTGTTCCAGGCCTCCAGCGACGCCATGTTGATGGCCGGGCAGCGCCAGTTGGCCAGCTCGGAGTAAGCTGCGGTGCCCCCGGCGGGACCATACGGGCCCCGCTGTTGGCTGAAACTGAACGAAGAAACCTCTCGCCAAATGGCTCGGGATCGCTAGAATGCCGGGCTTGTAAACGTTTTCATCAAGGACTGCCGGTGGCCTCCGATCGCATCGAATCCCTCATTGCCCAGATGACCGTCGAGGAAAAGGTCGGCCAGCTGGGTGTCTTCGCGGACATGGTCCGCCCGTTCGCCCCGGACGTGAACCCGGAAGCCAACGTGCGCAATGCCGACCAGGTGCTGCAGCAGGTGCGCGAGGGCAAGGTCGGCTCGCTGTTCAATGGCGTGGGCGCCGAGTTGGGCCGCCGCATCCAGCAGGTCGCCACCGAGGAGAGCCGCCTGGGCATCCCGGTGATCCTGGCCGCCGACGTCATCCACGGCATGCGTACCGTGTTCCCGATCCCGCTGGGCGAGGCCGCCAGCTTCGAGCCGGACCTGGCCGAGCGCACCGCGCGCGCCACCGCCATCGAAGCCACCGCTGCCGGCCTGCACTGGACCTATGCCCCGGCCGTGGACATCGCCCGCGACCAGCGCTGGGGCCGTGGCGCCGAAGGCGCCGGTGAGGACGTGGTGCTGGGTTGTGCGTTCGCCGCCGCCCGCGTGCGTGGCTTCCAGGGCAGCGACCTGCGCGCCGCCGATTCGCTGCTGGCCACGCCGAAGCACTTCGCCGCCTACGGCGCGGTGATGGCCGGCATGGAATACAACATGGTGGACATCTCGCCGCAGACCCTGCGCGATGTGCACCTGCCGCCGTTCAAGGCCGCCTTCGAGGCCGGCGCGATCACCGTGATGTCCTCGTTCAACGACATCAACGGCGTGCCGGCCAGCGCCAATGCCGAACTGCTGACCGACATCCTGCGCGGCGAATGGAAGTTCCCGGGCGTGGTGATCTCCGATTACACCGCCGATATGGAGCTGGTCGCGCACGGCTACGCCGCCGACGACCGCGATGCCACCGCCAAGGCGTTCACCGCCGGCCTGGACCTGAGCATGCAGAGCGGCTTCTACGCCGAGCACCTGCCGGGCCTGGTCGAGAGCGGCGAAGTGCCGATGGCGGTGCTGGATGAAGGCGTGCGCCGCATCCTGTGGCTGAAGGAAACCATCGGCCTGTTCGACGACCCGTACCGTTCGCTGGATCCGGCGCGCGAAGCGGATACCTCGCATATCGCCGCGCATGATGAACTGTCGCGCGATGCCGCGCGGCGTTCGATCGTGCTGCTGAACAACCGTGACAACGTGCTGCCGTTGCAGAAGACCGGGCAGAAGATCGCGCTGATCGGCCCGTTCGTGCAGGACCGCGAGAACATCGAAGGCTGCTGGACGCTGTTCGGCGACAAGCAGCGTTACGTGGATCTGGAAACCGGCGTGCGTGCCGCCATCGGCGACGAAGCGTTGCTGGAAATCGTGCCGGGCTGCGAACTGGAAGCCGCCATTCCGGGTGGTACCGAAGCGGCGGTGGCTGCCGCGCTGCGCGCCGATGTGGTGGTGCTGGCGCTGGGCGAACCGCAACGCTACAGCGGTGAAGCACAGTCGCGTGTGGAGATCACCCTGCCGCCGGCACAGCAGGCGCTGGCCGAGGCTGTGGCGATGACCGGCAAGCCGCTGGTGGTGCTGCTGCGCAATGGCCGCGCGCTGGCGCTGCAGGGCGCGGTGCGCAATGCACAGGCCGTGGCGGTGACCTGGTACCTGGGCACGCAGACCGGCCATGCCGTGGCCGATGTGCTGTTCGGCGACTACAGCCCGTCCGGTCGCCTGCCGGTCAGCTTCCCGCAGGTGTCCGGCCAGCAGCCGTACTTCTACAACCACCCGCGTACCGGTCGACCGGAACTGCCGACCATGTCGGAGTTCAAGGCCCGCTGGCGCGAGATTCCGAACGAGCCGCTGTACCCATTCGGCCACGGCATCGGCTACACCACCTTCGCCTACGGCGTGCCGCAGCTGAGTACGGCACAGCTCGGCTGGGACGACACGCTGACCATCACCACCACGCTGACCAACAGCGGTGATGTGGCCGGCGAGGAAGTGGTGCAGTTGTACATCCACGACCGCGTGGCCAGTCGTGTGCGTCCGGTGCGCGAACTGAAGGACTTCCGCAAGGTGGCACTGCAGCCGGGCGAGTCGACCGACGTGGTGTTCACCCTGACCCGCGAGCAGTTGGCGTTCACCGGCCGCGATGGCGTGCTGCGTGCCGAACCGGGCCAGTTCGACCTGTGGGTCTGCGCCTCGTCGGCCGCCGGCGAAGCCGTGCAGTTCGAACTGCTGAAGGCCTGATCAGAAAAAGGGGACGGAGGGGATTAAGTCGTTTGTGCCACTAACGACTTAATCCCCTCCGTCCCCTTTTTGTTGCCGTCACTGTGGCGGCGCTACCATCGGGCTTCCTGTTTCGATGGAGTGCGCGTATGCGCCGGATGGCCTACCTGATTCCCGCTCTGCTGCTGGCGGCCTGTTCGCAGCCTGAGCCCCCGGCGCAGCCTGCGGCGGATGCGCCGCCGCCGATGGAAGCGAACGCGGCAGCGACGCCTGCCGCTGAACCGGCGGCGCCGGCTGCCGAACCTGCCGCAGCCGCACCGGCCGCACCGGCCGTGGAGGCGCCCGCCGAGGACGCACGTGCGCGCATCGAATCGCTGCTCGGCGATGCCGCGCAGTTCGAGAAGGTCTTCAACGCGTTCAAGACCGCCGTGGTCGGCGGTGATCGTGCTGCGGTGGTCGAGCAAGTGCGCTTCCCGTTGAACATCAGCGACGGAAAGAAGATCACTGGCCCCGGTGAGTTCCAGCGGAACTACGAGAAGATCATCACCCCGGCGGTGATCAAGGCAGTGTCCGTGCAGGACTTCGGCAAGGTCTTTGTCAACCAGCAGGGCGTGATGGTTGGCGATGGACAGGTGTGGTTGAACGGGCAGTGCCTGGACCAGGCCTGCACGCAGACCGAGGTGAAGGTCATCACCATCCAGTGAACGCAGACGGCCCCGCACGCGGGGCCGTCGCGGAAAAACGTGCCGGCCAGAGGCCGGCGGCACCTCATGCCTTCGGCGTCAGCTTCAGCAGGCGCGCCTTGCTGCCGTCTTCCAGCAGCCACAGGGCGCCATCCGGGCCCTGTTCCACTTCGCGGATGCGCTCGCCCATGTTGAAGCGTTCGGCTTCGCGCGCGCTGTCGCCATCAAAGGCCACACGCACCAGCGAGGTCGACGACAGGCCGCCGATGAAGCCGCTGCCCTTCCACTGCGGGAACAGGCTGCCGCTGTAGATCACGAAGCCGGCCGGCGAGATCACCGGCGTCCAGGTCACCTTCGGGGCGGCGAATTCCGGCCGGGTATCGTGGTCGGGAATCGGGCGGCCGTCGTAGTGGTCACCGTTGGAAACGATCGGGTAGCCGTAGTTGGCGCCGCGCACGATCAGGTTCAGTTCGTCGCCGCCGGCCGGGCCCATCTCGTGCGCCCACAGCTTGCCGTTGGCATCGAACGCCATGCCCAGGATGTTGCGGTGGCCCAGCGACCACACCTGTGCGGCAACCCCGCCCTGTGAGGCGAACGGGTTGTCGGCGGGCAGGCTGCCATCGTCGTTGAGGCGGATGATCTTGCCGAGGTTGCCGCCCATGTCCTGGGCCGGATCGAACTTCTGCCGTTCGCTGGAACTGATCCACAGCTTGCCGTCCGGGCCGAAGGCAAGGCGATGGCCGTAGTGGCCCTGGCCGCTGACCTTGGGAGTCTGCCGCCAGATTACCTTCAGGTCCTTCAGCTGGCCAGCCCCGTTCGCATCCAGCGCCAGCGTGGCACGGGCCACGGCCGCACCGCGGGTATCCAGCGTGCCTTCCTCGGCATAGCTGAGGTAAACGACGTGATTCCGGGCAAAGTCGGGGTGCAGGATGATGTCGCCGAAGCCACCCTGGCCACCGTAGGCGACCTTCGGAACGCCGGTGATCTCATGCTTCTGGCCGCTGGCCAGATCCAGGTGCTGCAGCTTGCCGCGCTTCTCGGTGACCAGCAGGCTGCCGTCAGGCAGGAAGGTCATCGCCCAAGGCTGGTCAAAACGGCTGACTTCGGTGGCGGTGAACGGACGCTGGTCGGCGGCGGAGGAGGCTGCGGGCGCTGCGGTCTGGGCGCCGTTGGCGCCAGGATCGGCGGCGTTGCAGGCGGAGGTGGCGAGGATCGGCACGAGGCCGAGGGCGAGCAGCAGGGGCGTACGGGTCATGGGTATCTCCAGGGCGGGGATGCGGATGGCCGGGCTGCCCCTTGTATACCACCGCAGCCGTGACCGTCGTGGCCCGAAGGTCCTGCGCCCCCTGTGCGACGACGGCGGGATCGTCTAGGGTGGGCACGCCCGGGCAAAGCATGCCCGTCTGCCTGCCAAGGACCTGCAATGAATACTGCCATGCCTCACAAGCCCTCCACCGCCTTCATCGCCGCCTCGTGGGTGGCCCTGCTGCTGGGTGCGGCGGCGTACCTGATCGGCCTGTTCAATGCCACGATGGCGCTCAACGAGAAGGGCTACTACCTGACCCTGCTGCTGTTCGGCCTGTTCGCGGCAGTGTCGCTGCAGAAGAGCGTGCGCGACCGCGTCGAAGGCATTCCGGTGAGTGGCCTGTACTACGCGCTGTGCTGGTTCGCGTTGCTGTCGGCGCTGCTGCTGCTGCTGGTCGGCCTGTGGAACGCCACGCTGGCACCCAGCGAGAAGGGCTTCTACGGTATGGCGTATGCGCTGTCGCTGTTCGGTGCAGTGGCTGTGCAGAAGAACACCCGCGACCTGATCGCCGCCGGTGGTGGCGAGCGCAAGCGCAGCGGGATCGTGCCGCCGCTGCCGGAACAGGAATGATCGATCCGGTGTAGAGCCGAGCCATGCTCGGCTCAGTCGAGCATGGCTCTACGTTACAGACGTGGTGCGGGAGCCGAGCGTAGGCTCGGCTCTACAGCAGCCTGACGCTATCGCTTCAAGCGCGGATCTGCCAGCTGCGCTTCGTCCCAGCCACGGCGCACGGCGTTACGTGCCTGCGCCCAGTCCAGGCGACTGCGGCCACGTTCGTTGGCCCAGCGCGATTCCAGTTCGGCTTCGACCTGCTCGTACGCGCGGATCATGTCCTGCGCGCGCGCGGCGTGGCCGATCCGGTAGGCCGGCTCGTAGTCCTCGAAGAACAGCTGGTCGTCGTAATACGGCTCGGCGGTGTAGCGCTCGCGCCAATAGTCGCTGACTGCGTCGCGCGGCGTGCTGTCGTCCGGTACGCGGCCGGGAATCTGGTACTCGGTCATGGAAGGCTCCGTTGTGGACGAAGCCTGATCGTGCCTGTGTGGCGGTTAACGGCCCGGTCCGGCAGCGTGATCGCCAGATCAATCCGCCGGGCCTGTTGCGGCGTTACCGATCATCCGGCGTCGGCGTCCTTGCGCGGCAGCTTGTAGATCACCGCGCCGATGGCAAATGCCACCAGTGCCGCGGCGATGTTCTGCCAGCTGGCACTGGCGAACAGGGCCAGGCACAGCAGCAGCGCCAGCACCGGAATCAGCGGGCCACCGGGCAGCTTCAACGCACCTGGGCGATCCGCGTAGCGCTTGGCCAGCACCAGGACGGCGGCAGCGGTGCCGATGTAGGCGAACAGGCGCGTGGTCATCGACAGCAGGGCGAGCTGCACGAACGAACCGGACAGCGCCAGTCCGAGCGCGATCAGGCCCTGGCACAGGATCGACGCGGCCGGCGTATGGAAGCGCGGATGCACCTGCGCCAGGATCTTCGGCCCGTAGCCATCGCGGGCCAGTGCGAACAGGAAACGCGGGCCCATCATCATCGTGTTGCTGTTGGTACCCAGGATGGAGATGGTCGCGCCGATGGTGAGGATCAGTGCCAGGGCCTCGCCGCCGAAACCGGCTGCGGCGTCGGCCAGCGGCGTGGCCGAGCTGGCCAGGCCGGCCAGCGTACCCTGCGCCACCACCTGCACCGCGCCATAGATGACGGTGACGGTGATGATCATGGTGATCAGCGCGAACGGAATATCGCGGCGTGGATTGCGGTACTCGCCGGCGGCGGCCGGGATGTTCTCGAAGCCGGCGTAGGCGTACAGCAGCAGCAAGGCGGCCTCGCCCATCCGTTGCAGGTCATGCGGGTCCGGGCGCTGGCCGGAGAAGGCCAGCTGTGGATCGATATAGAACGCACCGACAGCCACGAACAGCAGCAGCGGCAGCATCTTGCCGATCACCAGTACCACGCCGGTGCGCGCGGCCGAGCGCACGCCGATGATGTTGACGCCGGTCAGGAAGCCCAGCGACACCACGATCACCGCGATGCGGCCCATGCCGGCGCCGGCCCATGGCCAGAAGCGCGCGACCGCATCGGCCAGCGCGTTGCTGAGTGCGGCCGCCGAACTGATGCGGGTCAGCCAGATCATCCAGCCGATCTCGAATCCGGCGAAGCGGCCGAAGGCCTCGCGTGCGTAGAGGTAGCTGCCACCGGGTTCATCGAAGTAGCTGGCGGCCTGCGCGTAGCACAGCACCAGCAGCGCGACGACGATGCCAGCGGCGACCACGCCCCACAGACTGAAGGGGCCGAGCAGGGCGACGGTGGCGGCCGGCAGCAGGTAGATACCGCTACCGATCACATCGTTGATCGACAGGCCGACGATCTGCCAGCGGCTGACCGCGCGCTGCAGCTGTGGTTCGTCCTGCGCGCTCAACGGGCGTCTCCGCTCAGCGCGGGCAGCTGCCACTGGGCCTGCAGGCGTGTGTATTCGGCGCGCGGCAGCAGCACGAAGCGCGGCGCCTCCTGCGGCCGCAGCCAGTCCAGCAGCGCCTGCATGCGCGCCTGCGGCATGGCGGTGCAGCCGGCGGTGGCCTCGCCGGGCGTGCGCCACAGATGGGCGAAGATGCAGCTGCCCTTGCCGGGCTGGTTGTCCGGGTTGTGGGCGATGACGAAGCCCTCCCGGTAGCGCACGTCGCCCTTGTTGTGCAGGTCCAGCCGCATCGGCTCGGTGGAGTCCTTGACCACTGCGCTGCCGACCTTCTTTTCATCAACGATGCGGTTATAGAACGGCGAGCTGGGCACGTCCATGCAGTAGCTGCTGTCCAGCATCGGCTGGTAAGGCATCGCGGTGCCGGGGCGTGTGACGGCATAGCCGAACGCGCTGCCGAGCGCGAACACGCCCGCCGGGCTGCGGCCATCGCCTTCCTGCTTCTGCGGGCCCTCGGCCTGCGCCGGGTGCAGGCCCAGGCCCCAGGCACTGCCGGTGCGGCCAAGCGCCACCGGGAACGCCTGTCCATGTGCGTGCCAGCCCTTGCCATCGCGCACATAGGCCTGCAGCTGCCCCTGGGTACTGTCCCAGCCCTCGCTGGTGACCACGATCAGCTGGCGCGCGCCATCCAGCGGCGCCGCGTGAACGGACACCGTCGCAGCAAGCAGCAGCGCAGCGGTAGCGAGGCGAACCAGCGATTTCATCAACAGGTGCTCCGGTCAGGAATCCAGCAGGTGGTCGATCCGCTCCAGGTTCACCGCCAGCTGCTGCTGGCGGTCCGGATTGGTGTGGCAGAGCAGCACGAACAGGAAATCGAGCAGGGCGTGCATGGCGCTACGGTACAGCAGCTGCGCGACCTGCGGCGTGCGGTCGTGCGCGCAGACCGCCAGTGCCGCATCAGCATGCGCGCGCAGCGGGTTGGCAGTGTGGCGGGTAATGGAAATCACCTTGCCACCCATGTCCTGGAACTGCCGCGACAGCTGCGAAAGCTGCGGCAGGTTGCCGAATTCGGAGAACACCAGCAGCACATCGCCGGGGCGTGCGGCCGACAGGTTGGCCAGCATCAGGATCGGGTCGGTGTGCGGCACCACCAGCAGCCCGAGCAGCGACAGCCGCATGGCGAACTCGCGGGCATACAGGCCATCGTCACCCAGGCCATGGACGAACAGCTTCGGTGCGCCGTCGAGCAGCTGCACGATGCGCTCGATCTCCTCGCGCGGATTGGCCTGGCGTGTTTCCTCCTCCGCCTGGGCCTTGCTGCGGCGCAGGGCCTCGCCCAGGCGCAGGTAGTCATCGCCGCTGTCGGGTTCGCTGGGCAGCTGTTGTGGATCGGCACCGGCGCGGGCCACGTCCTGGCCGATCGAGTACTTCAGGTCCGGGTAGCCCTTGAAGCCGAGCTTCTGGCTGAACTTCACCACGCTGGACTGGCTGATGCCCAGCGCACTGGCCAGCTGCTGCGACGAGTAGTCGCGCAGCAGGTGGGCGTTGTCGAGGATGAAGTCGGCGATGCGGCGCTCGATGGCCGACATCTGCCCGCGCTCGGAACGGATCTTCAGCAGGGGCGGCATGCGGGGTGTCCGGGCATGTGTGGGCGCGTTGCGGCTGGCAGCGTAGAGCGTGTCATGGAATGGGTCGAGCGGGTTCCAGCCTCGAAGAGGTTACGGAGCGCAGTTGTTGCTTTTGACGTTGAGTCCGCCTTCAAGCGAGCCGAGCACCGCAGGTCCGGCGAGGGCGAAGAGGCGCGGGTGTCTGAGCGCAGCGAGTTCCGCGCCGTCCCTCGGCGGACCGAGGAGCGCAGGGCACCGACGTGCGCAGCACGTCGGCTCGCGGCCGGCGGAGCGTTTCTTTTGGTTACTTTTCTTTTCGCGAAAAGAAAAGTAAC
This sequence comes from Stenotrophomonas maltophilia group sp. RNC7, assembly GCF_030910085.1. Taxonomy (NCBI): domain Bacteria; kingdom Pseudomonadati; phylum Pseudomonadota; class Gammaproteobacteria; order Lysobacterales; family Lysobacteraceae; genus Stenotrophomonas; species Stenotrophomonas maltophilia group sp. RNC7. The sequence goes on from NZ_JAVFVN010000533.1 coordinate 30,134, forward strand.
GCCCGAACCAAAGTCGGTTTTACGCCAGGCCAGCCGCAAGGCAGGGGTCACCCCAGCATCTCCAGCCCACGCACTTCAGTAATACCCAGCCCCGGCACGTCGCTGATGCTGATCTCCGATTCGTTGAAATGCACACCACCGCTGACCGGGTCGAACTGGCCCAGCGAGGGGCCGTCCAGATCAACCTTGGTGATCACATCGCTCTTGGCCACGGCCAGGTGCACAGCCGCAGCCACGCTGATGCTCGATTCGATCATGCAGCCGATCATGCACGGCACGCCGTAGATGCCGGCGATGTCGGCGATGCGGATCGCGTTGGACAGGCCACCGGTCTTCATCAGCTTGATGTTGATGATGTCGGCCGCGCGCTGCTGGATCAGGTCCATCACCTGGCTGGGGCTGAACACGCTTTCGTCGGCCATCACCGGCGTGTTGACGCGGTCGGTGACGTACTTCAGGCCGCTGATGTCGGCGGCCTTCACCGGCTGCTCCAGCAGCTCCAGTACCACGCCGGCTTCCTCCAGCGTGCGCATTGCATGCACCGCCTGCTTGGCGGTCCAGCCCTGGTTGGCGTCCAGGCGCAGCAGGGCGCGGCCTTCCACGGCGGCATGGATCGCCTTGACCCGTTCGATGTCCAGTCCGATGTCCTTGCCAACCTTGATCTTCAGCGACTCGAAGCCGCGTTCGATCGCCGACAGCGAATCGGCCACCATCTTGTCGATGTAGTCCACGCTGATGGTGATGTCGGTGGTGATCACCGGGTCGCCGCCACCGAGCATCTGGTACAGCGGGGCACCGTGCAGCTGCGCCCACAGGTCGTACAGCGCGATCTCCACCGCGGCCTTGGCGCTGGTGTTGCGCTCCATCGCGGTCTGCACCAGCGTGCACAGGTGGTTGAGGTTGACCACGTCCTGGCCGATCAGGCGCGGGGCGATGAAGTGGCGGATCGCTTCGATGATCGAGCCGTGCGTATCGCCGGTGATCACTGCGGTGGCCGGGGCTTCACCATAGCCGGTGTTGCCGCTGTCGGTGCGGATCAGCACCACCACGTCTTCCACGGTCTCCACCGTGCGCAGCGCGGTCTTGAACGGTGTCTTCAACGGCACGCGCAGCATGCCCAGTTCGATGGCGGTGATCTTCATTCAGGAGTCTTGGCCCGCAGGCGCTGGATGTTGGTGATTCGGTCGATGTAGCGGACGGTGTCGCTGGCCATCATCGGCTCCAGCGGCGTGACCGAAACACCATTGAGATGGGCCTGCACGCGTTTGCCGTCGGTACCGAACCAGCTGCCGCCTGCCGTATCGTGGATGACCCAGGTGCGGCCGTCGACGTGGCCGATGGCCATCATCACATGACCGGGAATGTAGACCAGGTCGCCCACCTGCAGGCGGGTGACGGCACGGTCGCGCACCGTCTTGCCGTCCTTGCCGTTGAACGGCAGGCGATCCAGCGCCGGACTGACCGCCTGCGCGCTGGTATTGCGTGGCAGCAGCACGCCGAAGCTGCGGTAGATCTCGGAGACGAAACCGCTGCAGTCGCGGGTGTCGTAGTCGTGACCCCAGCCGTAGCGCTCGCCCAGGAACTTGAAGGCCTGCTGCAGCAGCAGGCGCGGGGTCAGCGGCAGGTAATCGGCGGCGGTGTCCTGCGAGCGCGGCAGCAGCGCCGGCACCAGCTTCAATCGACCATCGGCTTCGCGTACCGGCAACTGCACCACCCACGAGGCGTGGGCCTGCTGGCCGTTCACCGGCTCTGACGCGGGCCAGTCGGCCAGCACCGGCAGGCGCACGCCCATGTCCAGCTGCAGGCGCGAGACGCGCGGCTCCTCCGGGGTATAGGCGGTCTGTGCGGTGGCACCGGTGACGATCCGGTACGGTCCCTTCGCGCCGTAGCCGAGCACCGTGGCCTTGTCGCCGCGGGCAATGGCGTCGGCTTCGATCCACGCGCTGTAGCGCTCGCTGTGCACGAACAGCCAGCGGCCGTCGGCACTGCGATGGACCACGGCGACCTTGTCACCGGGGAACAGTGCCGATTCCTGGAAGCGGTCGATGTCAGTGTCACCGACGCTGCTGAAGACGCGCTCGCGGGTGGGGAAGGTGCGCAGCGCGGCACGCTTCACCACCAGCCCATACTGCGCTGCCACCTGTGTGGGAATCGCATCGAGGCCGAGGTTGGCTTCGATCGCGCTGCGCAGCGCGGGTGCGATCGCCTGGCCCTTGTCGTTGTAGAGGGCGCGGGTGGGCCAGCTCGACAGCGCGGCGATGCTGGCACGCACCGCCGCCGCATCAAGCTGGGCGGGCAGTGCGGCGATGTCCTGGATGTGGCTGTCCTGCGCCCGCATCCGCGCGTTCTGTGCTTCGATCTGCGCGCGATCCAGAATCGGCGCATCGGCGTTGTCCAGGCGCGCGGCCCAGTACTGCGGGGTCAGATAGGCCTCGTGCAGGCCGATCACATAGGGCAGCGGCGCACCCGGGTCGGGCGGTGGGGCCGCCTGTGCAAAGGCCGGAGCGGCCAGCAGGCACAGGGCCAGGGTCAAGCGGCGCGGCCAATGCCGGCGCCGTTCGCGGAAAGCCAGGCTCATGCGGTGCACACCCTCCTCGAATGCCTGTTGGAATATTTATTCCTTTTGGCTACGAAAGCAAGAATAAATTATTGACCGACATCCCGGCCCGTGTTACACAGCCGTTACCACCCGCGCTGGGGAAGTGTCGCTGTGGATCCTGCCGTTCGCAAACCGCGTCTGACTGCCGCCGGCCTGTGTGCCGTGCTGCTGCTGTGGGCGTCTGCAACGCAGGCGACGGATGGGCATAGCAGCCAGCAGCAGGCGCGCCAGACGCAGGTGATCGACCTGATCGACAGCGGCCGTTTCCGCGACGCCGACGCGCTGCTGGCCACTACACCCGCCGCCACTGACGAAGCGTTCCAGCGCGAGCGCATGCGCCGCATCCGCCTGGATTTCGCCCTCGACGAAAACGCCGCCAAGGACGCCGTACGGCGCGGCATTCCCGATCTGACCGACGAGGAATTTGCGCGCTGGGACCAACTCGGCCTGATCGAGCATCTCGATATCGATGGCGAGCGTTGGTACTTCAAGCGCGCACCCTCGAACCTGTTCCTGCTCAGCGACGAAGCACGCGCGCGTCGCCGCGCGGATGCACCGATGCCGCCTCCGGGCCCCAACGAAGTGCTCAATGCCCACCACGCAGGCGTGGTTGCTGCGGTCGAACAGAGTGGCCAGGCGTCGGTTCTGCCGCAGCGCTATGAATTCACCCAGTCGCTCACGGTGAAAGCCGATGTGGTGCCCGCCGGTGAAACGATCCGCGCGTGGATTCCGTACCCGCGCGAGATCCCCGGCCAGCAGGAGCAGGTGCAGTGGCTGGGCAGCGCGCCCGGTAAGGCACGCGTGGCGCCAGCCAGCACCCTGCAGCGCACCGCTTATCTGGAAGCCAAAGCTGTGGCCGGGCAGCCGACCCGCTTCGAGATCCGCTACGCGGTGACGATCTTCGCGCGGCATACCGCGATCGATCCCGCCAAGGTGCAGGCCACACCGAACGATCCCGCATTGAAGCCCTACCTGGCCGAGCAGCTGCCGCATGTGCGTTTCACTCCCGCGCTGAAGCTGTTCTCCGACCAGGTGCTGCAGGGTGAAACGCGCCCGTATGAAGTGGTGCGGAAGCTGTTTGCTACGGTCGACCGCATTCCCTGGGCTGGTGCGCGCGAGTACTCCACGATCAGCAACATCAGCGATTACGCGCTGCGGGCCGGCCATGCCGACTGCGGGCAGCAGACCCTGCTGCTGATCGCGCTGCTGCGCCTGAACGGTATTCCTGCACGCTGGCAGTCGGGCATGGTGTTCTCCGGCGACGGCAGCGGCTACAACAACCTGCATGACTGGGGGCAGGTCTACCTGGCGCCGTATGGCTGGTTGCCGATGGACGTGACCACCGGCGCACTGGCCAGTGATGTGCCGGCTCTCCGTGACTTCTACCTGGGTGGCCTCGACGGCTACCGCATCGCCTTCAACGACGATTTCGGCCAGCCCTTCGTGCCGGCCAAGCAGCACTTCCGCTCGGAAACGGTCGACTCGCAGCGCGGCGAGGCCGAGTGGGCAGGCGGCAACCTGTACTTCGACCAATGGAGCTACGACTTCCAGTGGCGGGTACTGCCAGCCAGGCAACGCTAGCGCGACACATCGCATTCCACACCATTCAATTCTTGCAGGAGAGAGCAGGGGATGAAGGCTTACAGCATCAAGCGGGCGGCGTTGTGCGTCGCCCTTGGGGCGTGTCTGGGCGTAGTGCTGCCCGGCATCGCGATGGCACAGAACGTGAGCGGCGCAGTTGCCGGCCGTGCAACCGCGGGTGACCAGGTGACCGTGGTCAGCAACAGTACGGGTCTGACTCGTACCGTCACCGTCGGCGCCGACGGCAGCTACCGCCTCGGCCAGCTGCCGGTAGGCGACTACCAGCTGCAGCTCAGCCGAGATGGCCAGAAGCTGGGCGATCAGGTTGCTGTCAGTGTGGCGGTAGGCGGTACCACCACGGTCAACCTGGCCAGTGGCGGCGGCGTCACCAATCTTGATGCCCTGCAGGTGGTCGGCACCCGAGTGGTCAACCGCGTGGACGTCTACTCCACCGAGACATCCTTCAACATCAACCGTCAGGAAATCTCGCGGTTGCCGGTGGCGCAGGACCTGTCTGCGGTCGCGCTGATGGCGCCGGGCGTGGTCGGCGGCAACTCGTCATTCGGCGGCCTGTCGTTCGCCGGTTCATCGGTGGCCGAGAATGCGGTCTTCATCAACGGCCTGAATGTCACCGACATGTACACCCGTCGCGGCTTCAGCACCGCGCCGTTCGCCTTCTTCAAGGAATTCCAGGTCAAGACGGGTGGCTACTCGGTCGAGTTCGGTCGCTCCACCGGTGGCGTGATCAATGCCGTGACCCGTTCGGGCAGCAACGAATTCGAGGGCGGCGTCGAAGTCACCGCCGAGCCCAGTGCATGGCGCGCCAGTGGCGGCGACCACTTCCATCGTGATGGAACCCCGCATTCGTATGGCAGCCGCGACAACAACTCGTTCCTGAAGACCAACGTCTGGGGCTCGGGGCCGATCGTCAAGGACAAGCTGTTCCTGTTCGCGATGTACGAAGACCGCAACGACAAGGGACACAACACCTCGTCCGACGGCAGCACTTGGTTCAAGAATGATTCCGGCAACGGCTTCTGGGGCACCAAGCTGGACTGGAACATCAACGACAATCACAGCCTGGCGCTGCTGGCGTTCTCCGACGAGGGAGACGTCACCAATGCCTCCTATGGGTACAACTGGAACGCAGACGAGCTCGGTGCATGGGGCGGTGATTCGGTCACCGAGACGGGGGGACGCAACTGGTCGGCGACCTATACCGGCCACTTCGGGCAGAACTTCACCGCGCGCGCCATGGTCGGCCAGAACAACCAGCGTGCCTTCACCAATTCATCGCTGGATCAGGCCTGCAGCCCCGTGTTCACCGACAGTACCTACGGCCCGCGCCTGAGCAAGCTGCAGGGCCTGCGCGCAGGCTGCCACCCCACGGGCACGGCAGTGGCCGAGCGTGACGATACTCGTGACGTGGCGCGACTGGACTTCGAATGGCAGCTGGGTGACCACCTGCTGCGCTTCGGTGTCGACCGTGAGCTGATGACCACAAAGCAGTCCACCCGCTACCCCGGCCCGACGGAACTGAGCTACACCGCCTACGTGGCGCGACCCGGCGATGAAGTCTGGGACGGTGCCAATGCCTACGTACCGGCTGGCGTTACCGAAATGCTGCGTGCGCGCAACCGCAAATCGGGCGGCACGTTCGAGACTGAAGCCAATGCCTTCTACGTGGAGGACATCTGGAACATCACGCCGAACCTGATGCTCAACCTCGGCGTGCGCTGGGACCGTTTCGAAAACCGCACCGCCGCCGGCAAGGCGTTCATCAAGATGGATGACCTGATCGCACCCCGTGTCGGCTTCTCGTGGGACATGCGTGGTGATGGCAGCACCAAGCTGTTCGGCAACGCCGGCCGCTACTACCTTCCGGTTACCAACAACATCAACGTGAATTTCGCCGGTGGCCTCACTGACGAATACAGCTACTACGTGCTCAACGGCTGGGAGCGGAAAACCTCGCCGACAGGCTCACCGTACATGGCACCGATCGTCGGCCAGCAGATCGGCCCGACCGACACCCGCATGAACACCGGCGGTGCCGATCTGCGCCAGAGTGTGGATCGCGACCTCAAGGCGGTCTACCAGGACGAGTACATCCTGGGCTTCCAGAACATGATCAACCAGGCATGGTCGTGGGGCGTCAACGCCACCTATCGACGGATGACCCGTGCGCTGGACGACATCCGCATCAATTACACCCCGTGCGGCCCGACCCCGAGCACGCTGTGGCCGATCGCCAACCCGGGCGAGAGCCTGACGATCTGGGGTGACAAGAGCATCGGCTGCGCCAACGAGGGCTGGATCACCATCGATACCGCCAACAGCGGTTATCGCAAGGGTGGCAGCGGCGAGGTGATCGGTTACTCCAAGCCCAAGCGCACCTACAAGGCACTGGAGTTCCAGATCGACCGTGCATGGGACGAGAAGTGGATGTTCAACGCGTCCTACCTGTGGTCGAAGAGCGAGGGCAATTTCGAAGGCCCTGTGAATTCCGATACCAACTACGGCGACACGGGCATGGTTCAGTTCTGGGACCATCCGGCCACCAACGAGCGCTATGGCGTGCTGTTCAACGACTTCCGCCACCAGTTCAAGCTGCGTGCCGCTTACGCGCTGAACAAGCAATGGTCGTTCGGAACCACACTGCAGGTGCAGTCCGGTGGTCCGATCACGGCCTACGGCGTGATGTGGCCAAACGATTCCATCGCCGGTGGCAGTACCTCCAGCGAAGGTAGCGGCGGTGGCACCGGCTGGCTGTGCGTGGCCAACTGTTCCGGCCCGTACAACCAGCGGCAGTTCGAGTACAGCCCACGCGGTGCGTTCGGTCGCCTGCCGTGGACCTGGACCATGGGCGCCAATGTGACCTGGCGTTTGCCGGTGGAAGGCATCGACCTCAGTGCACGGCTGTCGGTGTACAACCTGTTCAACAACCAGAAGACCATCAACGTGCATCAGCGCTATGAAGCGCAGCCCGGCCAGTACCGCGAGGCGACGTTCGGCACCGGGACGCGCTGGCAGGCCCCGCGCTACACCCAGCTGGTGGTGACCTGGAACTTCTGAGGCCACGATCCGCGCCGTCCACCGGTGACGGCGCGGGCAATGGAGGGGCTGCGCGCATGTACCACCTGCTGATCGTCGCGGCGGCACTGGCCGCACCGTCCGCTTCGGCGACCGACATCGCCTCCCTCGATGCCGACGTCGCCGCCGTGGTCCAGCACGAGCACCTGCCCGGGCTGGCCATGGCGGTGGTCGAGCAGGGGCGTGTGGTGTACCAGCATGCCGAGGGCGCGCGCGGCGACGGCGGCCGCATCGACCAGGACACGCTGTTCAAGATCGCCTCCAACAGCAAGGCGATGACCGCCGCGCTGCTGGCGCGGCTGGTGCAGCAGGGCAAGCTGCACTGGGATGATCCGGTGCAGCGGCACTTGCCCAACTTCCGCATGCACGATGCGTGGGTGGGCGAGCAGATGCAGGTGCGCGACCTGTTGATCCACAACAGCGGCCTGGGCCTGGGCGCCGGTGATCTGATGCTGTGGCCGGAGCCGAACACGTTCACCCGCGCCGACATCATTGCCGGGCTGGCGCACCTGAAGCCGGTCAGTAGTTTTCGCAGCCACTACGCCTACGACAACCTGATGTATGTGGTGGCAGGTGAAGTGGCGGCGGCGGCGGGTGGCAAGCCGTATGACCAGCTGATGCGCGAGCAGGTGTTCGAGCCACTGGGCATGACCCGCTGCCAGGTGGGGGCGTGGTCGGTGAAGCGGGTGGGCAACGTGGCGCAGCCACACGCTTGGCATGGCGACTACAATGCGGTGGTGAACGCCGATGGTGCGATCAGCCCGGATCTACCGTCGATGGCCGCCGGCGGCATCCGCTGTTCGCTGCGCGACATGACGCGCTGGATGCAGGTGCTGCTGGATCCTGCTGTGGTGCCGGAATGGCTGGGAAGCGAGCAGCGGCGCACGCTGTGGACCCTGCACATGCCGATGCCACTGGGCGAGCGCCAGCGGCGCTGGGACAACGCGCATTTCTACGGTTATGGGTATGGCTGGCGCGTGTCGGACATGGACGGGCAGTGGAAGGTGGCGCACACCGGCACGCTGTCGGGCATGTATTCGTCGCTGGCGCTGCTGCCCGACCGCAGGGCGGGCGTGGTGATGCTGATCAACGGTGAAGGCGAGGATGCGCGCACCGCATTGATGCAGGCCGCGCTGAAGCGCTTCACCGCCCCCGATGAGGCGCGTCCGGCACTGGCGTACCTGGCCGAACTGAAGGCGGACCAGGCCGCTCGTGCGGCAACCGGGCATCAGCGACCTGTGACTTCATCTGCGCAGCGACTCGCGGCTTCCGATCTGCCGCGCTGGCAGGGCCGCTACACCGATCCGTGGCTGGGGCCGGCCTCGCTTTGCCCGGGCAAGGACGGCCTGCGCTTCAGCGTGGACAAGTCGCCCCGGCTGCAGGGGGCTGTGCTGCAGCTGCAGGGGCGCTGGCTGCTGCGCTGGGATACGCTGGGCGAAGACGCGCAGGCGTGGCTGCAGCCGGGTGAGGGCCTGGCACCGACACTGGACCTGCGCGCCATCGATCCGGACATCGACTTCAGCTATGACTTCCAGGACCTGCATTTCACTCGTACTGGCGATTGCCCTGGCAGCGACCACCCGCGCCGCTGAGCCACCGCGCGTTTCACCGGCCACCGACGCGGCCAGCGCCGGGCTGGTGGAGATCCGTACGTTGTCGCCGCGCATCGACCTGGATATCCGCTATGCGGGTGCCAACAACTTCACCGGCGCGCGCGTGCCCGGCTACGAGGCGCCTTCGTGCTACCTGCTGGCGCCGGTGGCGAAGGCGCTGGCCCAGGTGGAGCAGGACCTGCGCGCCGATGGCCTCGGCCTGCGCGTCTACGACTGCTACCGGCCGGTGCGTTCGGTGCAGGCCTTCATGGCCTGGGTGAACGATCCGCGCGAGCTCTCGCGCAAGGCACAGCAGTATCCGGACCTGGACAAGCCACGCCTGCTGGCTGACGGCTACATCGCCGAGCGCTCCGGCCACAGCCGCGGTGCCACGGTGGATCTGGGCCTGCTGGATTGCCGCAGCGGTGCATGTGCGCCGTTGGACATGGGCACTGACTTCGACTTCTTCGGGCCGCGTGCGCATACGCAGACGAGCGGGCTGAGTGAGACGCAGCAGGCGAACCGGCGGCAACTGGTGCAGGCAATGGCACGGCGTGGTTTCGTGAACTATCCGCAGGAGTGGTGGCACTACACGTTCCAGCCGGAACCGGATCCCGGTACCGCGTACGACGTTCCGGTACGGTAGGGGTATCGGCAGGGCACCGCCCAGCCTCTGACAGTTTCCCGCGCGGTCCGTTGTAGGGCCGAGCCCATGCTCGGCTGCTCTTTGTTCAATCGTCGAATTATTCGATCTCGATGGAGACTCATCCACGCATGGCGTGGATCTACTGTGGCTGCCGATTGGGTCCGAAGCAGATCCCTTACACTGGCCGCCTCTTCATCCCTGCCCACCCGATGAACCTTCCCCTGCACTTCGGCCTGCTCGGCACCCTGGAAGCGGGCGCCATCGCCCTGCTGGTCGGCCTGCTCGTGTACCTCCTGTGGTCGCAGCTGTGCCGCCTGCTGCGGTGGTCGATGGGGCACGCGATCGGCTGGTCCTGCGTCATCGCCGTGATCATCGCCGCCGGCATCGATGCGTGGAAGCTGTTCTACATGGGCATCGTGCGGCTGGAATCGCCGCTGTACGCGCGCATCTTCCTCGCCACCATCCACGATCCGAACGAACTCGGCAGCCGTGTCGTTCTGGAAATCGCCGGTGCGCTCGCCGGTGTTGCTCTTGCATGGGTGTTGTTCAGTTCGCGGTCATCGGAAAAAACCGTCGACTGACGCAGGTTTTTCGTTGCCTGCCGGTTAAATGCAGAGGCGCTGAATGCGCATCTTATGAGCCACTCACTTCACCCTAACCACCGCGCTAACGCATGCGTGGAGGCGAGTGGTTAATCGCCTGTGTGCGGGCCGGTCGCGGCGCAAAATCGATTCAGAAACGCGGTGGCAGGGTAGTGCCGTGCGGAATCAACACGCCGCGCAACACCACCCAATCGGTAGGAGACACCCCTGATGACTATTCGCAACCGCAAGCCCCTGATCGCCCTGATCGTCGCCGCCGGCAGCGTGCTGGCCATCCCGGCGATGGCCCAGTCGGCCAAGCAGCAGGCCGCGCAGGCGCAGAACGAGGCCGCTCAGGCCCAGCAGGCGGCTGCACAGGCCGGCCAGGCCGCCGACCAGGCGACCAATGCGGCCGCAGCGGCATCGGCACAGGCCAATGGCGGTGGCCAGACCTGGGCCAGCATCGATACCGATGGCAACGGCACCATCAGCAAGACCGAGGCGCAGGTGAACGCCGGCCTGGCCCAGGTGTTCGACCAGGCCGATACCAACAAGGACGGCGAGCTGAGCGCCGATGAGTACAAGGCCTACGTGGCCGCCCAGCAGGCCGGTGCGGGTGGCGCAGCGCAGGGTGCGCAGGGCAGGTAAGACCTGCGTCGGGGCGTATGGGAACCCGGGCGGCTTCGGCCGCCCGGGTTTTTTTCGCCACCATGGCCCCTGTATCCTTGCGCGATGAACACCCCCACGCCTGCGCCGTCGCGCGCCATCGGCCTGGTCGGTTTTGACGGTGACGATACGCTGTGGAAGAGCGAGGACTACTACCGCAAGGCCGAGCAGGATTACCTTGACCTGCTGTCGCGCTATGTCGACGTGCATGACACCCAGACCGCCCGCCACCTGCTGGAAGTGCAGCAGCGCCACCTGGGCACCTTCGGCTACGGCGTCAAGAGCATGACCCTGTCGATGATCGAAGCGGCCATCGACATCACCGGCCAGCGCATCGAGGCCAAGGACATCCAGCGCATTCTGGAGATCGGCCACGACACCCTGCGCCACCCGGTCGAGCTGATCGATGGTGTACGCGAAGCGGTGGCGGCCATCGCCGAGCACTACCCGGTGGTGCTGATCACCAAGGGCGACCTGTTCCACCAGGAAGCGAAGATCAAGGTCGCCAACCTGGGCGAGCTGTTCCCGCGCATCGAGATCGTTTCCGAGAAGGACCCGGAGACCTACGCCCGCGTGCTGGCCGAATTCGACCTGCCGATGGAGCGCTTCGTGATGGTCGGCAACTCGCTGCGCTCGGACATCGAGCCGGTGGTGACGCTGGGTGGCTGGGGCGTGCATACCCCGTACGCAGTGACCTGGGCCCACGAGACCCAGCATGGCGTGGCCGACGACGAACCGCGCATGGTCACTGCCGATACCGCCCACGACTGGCCGGCCGCACTGGCGGCGATCGAGGCCAAGGCCGCTGCGGCCTGACAGGGCCCGTCGGCTGCGGCAGAATCGGGGCATGAACCACCGATTGCGCGCGCTGATGTTGTCCCTGCTGCTGGCGCCGGCCACCGTGCTGGCCCAGCAGACGGCTGAGCGTTCGGCCACCTATGAAGTGGACACCGGCGACAGCTGGGTCGATGCCCAGCTGCAGGACATCAACCACTACGCCGAACGCTACCCCGACGCCTTCCTCGACGAAGTGTCGCGCTATGCCGACGTGCCGCGCGGCTACATCAGCGCGCTGTTCACCACCCACGGCTGGCAGGCCGGAGACATCTATTTCGCCTGCTTCTGGGCCAAGGCCAGTGGCCAGACCTGCCGCGACAGCGTGCGTGCCTTCAGCCAGGACCCGGAGGGCGGCTGGGAGGCGGTGGTCAAGCGCATGCCCACCAAGCCGGACAATCTGCACTACCGGGCTGTGCGCCATGCCATCGTGGCCAGCTACCAGCACTGGGACCGGCCGATCACCCTGGATGCCACGCTGAAGCGCCAGTTGAAGCGGTAATGCCGGCCGCTGGCCGGCAATTGCATCCTTTCCAGGCATCCGGGGTTGCCTGCCAGCGGCCGGCACTACCCGGTCATGTTGCTCTGCGTATCGCCGCCGCCGCGCGCTCCGGCGACAATACGGGTCCGAGCTGTTCCCCGTTCCCGTAATCGAGTGACTGATGAGCGCCTCTTTCGTTTCGCCTGATGTGATCCGCCGCCTGTTCGCGCAGGCCATGTCCCGCATGTACCGCACCGAAGTGCCGCTGTACGGCACGCTGGTGGAACTGGTGGAGCGGATCAACGCGCAGGTGCTTGCCCAGGACCCGGCGCTGGCCGCGCAGCTGCAGCGCAACGACGAGCGTGCGCGGCTGGATGAAGAGCGTCATGGCGCGATCCGCGTCGGTACCGTGCAGGAACTGGCCACGCTGCGCCGCCTGTTCGCGGTGATGGGCATGTACCCGGTCGGCTACTACGACCTGTCGGTGGCCGGCGTGCCGGTGCACTCCACCGCGTTCCGCCCGCTGACCGGCGCGGCGCTGGCGCAGAATCCGTTCCGCGTGTTCACCTCGCTGCTGCGCCTGGAGCTGATCGAAGACGAAGCCCTGCGTGCCGAGTCGGCGAAGATCCTCGCACGCCGCCGCATCTTCACCGACGGCGCGCTGGCGCTGATCGACCAGGCCGAGCGCGACGGTGGGCTGTCGCAGGCCGATGCCGAGCGCTTCGTCGATGAAGCACTGGAAACCTTCCGCTGGCACGGCGATGCCACGGTCGATCTGCCGACCTACCAGGCACTGCACAACGCGCACCGCCTGGTGGCTGACGTGGTCAGTTTCCGCGGCCCGCACATCAACCACCTGACCCCGCGCACGCTGGACATCGACGCTGCACAGGTGGCAATGATCGAGCACGGCATGGCGGCCAAGGCGGTGATTGAAGGCCCGCCGCGTCGTGCCTGCCCGATCCTGCTGCGCCAGACCAGCTTCAAAGCGCTGGAAGAGGCCGTGCACTTCCCGGATGCCGAAGGGGGTGATGCCGGCACCCATACCGCGCGCTTCGGCGAGATCGAACAACGCGGCCTGGCGCTGACCCCGAAGGGCCGCGCGCTGTACGACCAGCTGTTGTCGCAGGCCCGCGACGCCGGTGGCGAAGGCAGCACCGGCGGCGACTACGGCCAGCGCCTGCAGGCGGTGTTCGCCAGCTTCCCGGATGACCATGACACCCTGCGCCAGGAAGGCCTGGGGTATTACCGCTACCAGCTGACCGACGCCGGCCGCGCCGCGCCGGAGCGCGTGGCCGATCTGCCCGCTGAAGTGCTGGTAGCCGCCGGCCTGGCCACGGCCGACCCGATCGTCTACGAGGATTTCCTGCCTGTCAGTGCCGCGGGCATCTTCCAGTCGAACCTGGGCGGCGAAGAACAGCGCGCCTATGCCGCGCATGCCAACCGTGAGGCCTTCGAGCAGGCCTTGGGCGTGGCGGTGAACGACGAGTTCGAGATCTACGAGCGGCTGCAGGCCGAATCGCTGGCGGCGCTGCGCGGGTAAACCGCTTGCCGTGGAGCCGAGCGTGGGCTCGGCTCTACAGGGATTCTGCGGAGCGGCCCCTTTGTAGAGCCGAGCCATGCTCGGCTGCACAGGGAAGGAGAGTCGAGCATGGCTCGACTCTACAGACGCGGGCCTCAGCCCTTCATCGTGCCGGTATCCAGCCAGCGCTGGTGCCACGACAACGCTTCCGGCAGCAGGTGCGGGGTGTGCTTGCCGTAGCTCTCACGGCTGGCACGGTCGAAGTAATCCTGCAGCTGCGGGCGGAAGTCCGGGTGGGCGCAGTTGTCGATCAGCACCTGCGCGCGCTTGCGCGGGGTCAGGCCGCGCAGATCGGCCAGGCCCTGTTCGGTCACGATCACCGACACGTCGTGCTCGGTGTGGTCGACATGGCTGGCCATCGGCACGATCGCCGAGATGGTGCCGTTCTTGGCGGTGGAGGGGCTCAGGAACGCCGACAGGAAACCGTTGCGGGCAAAGTCACCGGAACCGCCGATGCCGTTCATGATCCGCGTGCCCATCACGTGCGTCGAATTGACGTTGCCGTAGATGTCCACCTCGATCATGCCGTTCATGCCGATGCAGCCCAGGCGGCGCACCAGTTCCGGGTGGTTGGAGATTTCCTGCGTGCGCATGATGATGCGCTCGCGGTAGAAATCGATGTTCTCCTTGAACGTCTCGTTGGCCTGCGGGCTCAGCGCGAAGCCGGTGCACGAGGCGTAGCTCAGCACGCCGTCGCGCAGCAGGTCGAGCATGCCGTCCTGGATCACTTCGGTGAACGCGGTCAGGTCGCGGAAACCACTCTTGGCCAGGCCGGCCAGCACGGCGTTGGGGATGTTGCCCACGCCCGACTGCAACGGCAGCAGGCTCGGCGGCAGGCGACCCTTCTTCACCTCGTGCTTGAGGAACTCGATCAGGTGCGAAGCGATCTGCTCGCTGGTCGCGTCGATCGGGCTGAACGGGCTGTTGCGGTCCGGGCCGTTGGTACGCACCACGGCCACGATCTTGTCCGGGTCGCAGCGCAGCGCGGTATCGCCGATGCGGTCGTTGGCGTTCACCAGCGGAATCGGCTTGCGATGCGGCGGCAGCGCGGTGCCGTAGTAGATGTCATGCATGCCGTCGACGCCGGCCGGCTGCCATTCGTTGACCTCGACGATCACCTTCCTGGCCAGGTCCAGCCAGGTCTTGTTGTTGCCGACCGAGGTGGAGGGCACCAGCGAACCATCTTCACGGATGGCCGAGACTTCGATGACGGCGGTATCGATCTCGCCATAGAAGCCGAACCACACGTGCTGGGCGACGTGGCTGAGGTGGATGTCGATGTAATCCAGCTTGCCTTCGTTGATGCGGTTGCGCGCATCCGGGTCGCTCTGGAACGGCATGCGCATGGCGATGCCATCGGCCTTGGCCAGCGCGCCATCGAGTTCCGGCGCGGTCGAGGCGCCGGTCATCAGCTTGATCTGGAAGGGATTGCCCTGGGCATGCACCGCTTCGATGCGGCGGGCCAGTTCGACGGGAACGGCCTTGGGATACCCGGAGCCGGTAAAGCCGCTCATGGCCACGGTTTCACCGGGCTGGATCAGCGCGGCTGCGGCCTCGGCGGAGACCACGCGGTCACGGAGACGCGCGTTGGCGATGCGATCAACAGACATGACGACAGTGTTTCTGGGGGGAATCCCGATTATCGGCCATCCTCATCCGTACGGGGGGTTCTACCTTTGTGGAATGGCTTTTCCCCCAGGGGCTCACCCATACCCACCGGTTCTGTTTTGCAGTGCAGCGTGCAAAGTGCTTTCGCAGCCCGCACGATGGCCCTGCATCCCGACGTGGGGGAGGGAGCAGAGCCCGCTGGCAGTTCGCTGCAAGCGGGCTTTTTTATTGCCTGTCGCCCAGTATGAATACGCGGCTCCCGGTATCGGTAGTGCCACCCGGCGGCCGGCAACCCCCAGTAACCTTCGGCAGGATCATCGGATTTGCTGGCCAGCGGCCGGCACTACCGGGTCCGTTGCGCCCCAGCCGGGTCGATACAATCAGACCCATGACCCTCGCCCCCGCTGACCTGCCCGCCGCCCTGCAGCCTCTTGTCGACCGCGCGCTGGCGCGCCTGGCCCAGGTCCTGCCCGAGCCCATCCCGACCGATCTGCTGCCGCTGCTGAGCCGGTTGGCGGTGACCAGCGACTTCGCGCTGGACACCCTGGTGCGGCAACCGGCCCTGCTGGCGCAGCTGGCCGCGCCCGGCTGCCCGCCGATCCCGCCCCCGGTGCTCGATCCGCTGCAGCCCAGCGACTGGCCGGCGCAGATCCGGCGCTGGCGTACTGCCATGTCGACGCGGCTGATCTGGCGCGACCTGACCGGTCTGGACGACGTGGCACAGACCCTGGCTGGCGCCACCACCCTGGCCGAGGACTGCCTGCGGCTGGCGCTGGACGCGCTGCAGCAGGAATTCGCCCAGCGGCACGGTGTGGTCCGCGATGGCGAAGGCGCCGCGCAGCAGCTGGTGGTGTTCGGCCTCGGCAAGCTCGGCGGCGGCGAGCTCAACTTCAGTTCCGATATCGACCTGGTCTACGCCTATCCGCACGGCGGCGAATCCGACGGCCCGCGCGCGCTGGCCGCCGAGGAGTATTTCGCCCGCCTCGGCCAGCGCCTGGCCAAGCTGCTGGACGAAACCACCGTCGATGGCTTCAGCCACCGCGTCGACCTGCGCCTGCGGCCGTTCGGCAGCGCCGGCCGCGTCGCGCTGTCGTTCGCGGCGATGGATCAGTACTTCCAGCGCGAAGGCCGCGACTGGGAGCGCTATGCGTGGCTGAAGGCGCGCTCGGTGGCCGGTGATATCGAGGCCGGCGAAGCGTGGCTGCAGACCCTGCGCCCGTTCGTGTACCGCCGCTACCTGGATTTCACTGCGCTCGATGGCCTGCGCGAGATGAAGGCGGCGATCACCGCCGAAGTCGCGCGCCGCGAGTTGCACGAAGACATCAAGCGCGGCGCCGGTGGCATCCGCGAGATCGAGTTCCTGTGCCAGGCGCTGCAGCTGATCCGCGGTGGCCGCGAACCTGCGCTGCGCGAGCGCCGCCTGCTGGTGGCGCTGGACGCGCTGGTGGCTGCGGGGCAGATCGCGCCCGAGGACGGCAGTGCGCTGCGCGAGGCCTACCTGTTCCTGCGCCGGCTGGAGAACCGCCTGCAGATGCTGCGCGATGCGCAGACCCACGTGCTGCCCAGCGATGCACTGGACCGGCAGCGCATCGCCGTCGGCCTCGGCTACCCGGACTGGGACGTGTTGCGCGCGGCGCTGGCCGAACAGCAGCAGCGGGTCAGTACCGAATTCGCGGCGCTGCTGGCACCGCGCAAGGGCCAGGCCGCGCCCGACGCGCTGGCCAACTACTGGCGTAGCCTCCCCGAGGGCAGCAACACACCGCTGCTGGCTGAAGCCGGTTTCCTCGATGCCAACGGCGCCGACCAGTCATTGCGTGATTTCGCGCAGGGCACCGGCGTGAAGTCATTGTCCGATGCCGCGCGTGCGCGGCTGGATCGCGTACTGCCCGCGTTGCTGCATGCGGCCACGCGTTCGCCGCAACCCGACGCCGCGCTCAGGCGCGTGCTTGGCCTGCTGCAGGCGGTGCTGCGCCGGACCAGCTATCTCGCGCTGCTGGACGAACAACCGAGCGCGTTGGCGCGGCTGGTGGATGTGCTGGCGCGCAGCGCGCTGCTGGCTGAGCGGCTGGCCGCGTACCCGCTGCTGCTGGACGAACTGCTGGACGTGCGCGTGTCCGGGCCGATGCCCGATGCGGCCGGCATGCTGGCCGAGTGCCAGCAGGTGCTGGCGGTGGAAGACCCCGAATCCGCACTGCGCTGGCTCAATGAGACGCGGCTGGCGCTCAGCTTCCGCATGGCGATGGCCACGCTGGATGGCCGCCAGGGTGCGGTGGACAGCACGCGGCAACTGGCCGAGCTGGCGCAGGCGGTGGTCACCACCGTGCTGGCGATGGCCGAGGCGGACATGCGCGCCGCGCACGGCGGGATTCCCGGTGGACGTTTCGCGATCATCGGCTACGGCAGCCTCGGCGGGCTTGAGCTGGGCTTCGGTTCCGACCTGGACCTGGTGTTCCTGCACGACAATCCGGCTGGCGTGGAGGCCAGCGACGGCGCACGTCCGCTGGAACCGGGGCGCTGGTATGCACGACTGGCACAGAAGGTGATGGCGCTGCTTGGTGCGGTCACCGCCGCCGGGCGCCTGTACGACATCGACGTGCGCCTGCGCCCGGACGGTGGCAAGGGTTCGCTGGTGTCTTCGTTGGCCAGCTACACCGAATACCAGCGCGAACGCGCGTGGACCTGGGAACACCAGGCCCTGGTGCGCGCACGCGGTGTGGCCGGTGATGCCAGCCTGCTGGCCGATTTCGAACAGGTGCGTGCACAGACGCTCGGGCGTGAGCGAGATCCGGCCACGCTGTATGCCGACGTGTTGAAGATGCGTGGCCGCATGCGCACTGAACTGGACCGCAGCGATGCCGCGCGGCTGGACCTGAAACAGGGTGCCGGTGGCGTGGTGGACCTGGAGTTCCTGCTGCAGACAGGCGTGCTGGCGCTTAGTGCGCAGCATCCCGCGCTGCTGCAGCCGCGCGATACACCGTCGCTGATCGATGCGTTGGCGGTTGCCGGTTTCCTGCCGGAAGACACTGCGCAAGCACTGCATGGCGCGCATGCCACGCTGCTGGATGTCGGCCTGGCCTGCACGCTGGACCGGCGCCCGCGACTGGCACCGACCACGCCCGCGATTGAAGACGCGTGTGCCGCGATTACGGCAGCGTGCAGAGCGGCAGAGCTGCCGTTCGCCTGAGTGCCGGATGGCGGAGGACTGCAGTTGGTAGATGCCAACCTTGGTTGGCATGAATGCCAAGCGCCAACCAAGGTTGGCGACTACCGGATCAATGGCCCTGCGATGGCCCGCTCCTGGTAGGTGCCGACCGTTGGTCGGCACAATCTGTCGGCAGCGATGAGTTCTGCAGGGCGTGCCGACCAACGGTCGGCACCTACCAGAGCATGCGCGGTCAGCTGGTCGCGCGCAGCGGCGCCATCTTCCACAGCAGCGCGCGGAACGGGGCCAGCAGGCAGACGCCGATCGCCAGCTTCACCGCCAGGTCCCCGGCCGCCCAGCTCACCCACGGCAGGGTGGAACCGGCAAACGCGATCGACCAGAAAATGGTGGTATCCACCGTCGCACTGCAGGTCGTGGCCACCATCGGTGCGCGCCACCAGCTGCCACGGCGCAGGCGGTCGAACACGGTGATGTCCAGCAACTGCGCCACGATGAAGGCCGAGCACGAGGCAACGGCGATGCGCGGCGTGGCCACCCAGATCGACAACAGCACCGCCACCGCGAAGCCGATCCACGCTACGCGGCGCGCCGGGCCCGGGCCGAAGCGGCGGTTGATCAGGTTGCTGACCAGGAACGCGACCGGATAACTGAAGGCCCCCCAGGTCAGCCAGTCGTTGATCGGGTACTGCACCAGCACGTTGGACAGCAGCACCACCGCGCCCATCGCCAATACCGCCAGCACCAGGGCGCGGGCGGTCAGCGGGGCAAACACAGGGGCAGGACGCACGGACATCGCGAGCCAGGGGGGACAAAGGGGATCGCCCATTATCCGCCCGGCCCGCGGCAAAGCCAAAACCGCTTGTTCAGCTTTACAGCGCTTCGCTCATCACATCGCCCGCGGCATAGGCGGTGGGGACGTAAGCCAGGGCCTGGCCCTGTGCGCTCTTCACGGTCCAGCCGGCACCGGCCTCGGTGGGGGCGAAATGCACCTGCTGGCCGACCACGAAGGCCGCCGTCTGGTCTTCATGCACGCGCGCCGGCCAGCGCAGGGTGGCGGTTTGATCGGCCTTGTCGGGCACCTGCAGCTGCACCTGGCGCTCGCCCGCCGCCGTGGTCTCCACCTTTTTCACTTCCATCGGTGGCAGCGGCACCGCCTTGGTGCGGGCAACCCTGCCATTGCGTTCGCTGGCCTTGAACGGCGCCTTGGACAGTTCGGACAGGCCCGCCGACGCAGCGAGCGGCACCGAGACCACGATCAGCGAGGTGATCAGCACGCTGGCTTCGCTGCTGTTCAACTGCGGCGCGGCGCCGGCATGGACGGTGGGCACCAGCAGCGCGGAGAGCAGCAGGGCAGAAGCGGGAACGCGCAGGCAACGGAACATGGAGACCTCCTGGTCAGCGTGGGGACGGCGGCTCAGCGCCGGGTATCGAAGATATTGCGCGGGCCGGTGGCCTCGGGCAGGTATTCCAGCGGGCGGCCCTGGTTGTCCTTCAGCTGCCAGCCCTGGTCGTTGCCGGTCGGCTCGAAATTCACGGTCTGGCCTACGGTGAACTGCACGGCCGGGTCGCCGATGCCGCGCGGATACTGCATCGAGGCGGTGTTCTGCGGATCGTTGGCATCACGCAGCAGCACTTCGCGGCGGCCATCGACGGTGGTGGCGATGGCACTCACCTCCATCTGCGGCAGCTTGATCTGCTGCGGGCGGGCCAGCGGCCGGCCGGCGTCGGCCGCGTCCTGGGCTTCCTTCGCTGCTGCGGCGCGGGCCGAGGCCACCATCTGCGTGGACATTTCCAGGCTCGGTCCCTGCGGGCCCGGGTCATGGATGATCACGATGCGGCGTTCGGCGTGGGCGGCCGTCGACCAGGCCAGGCCGGTGACGATCACCATCGACAACACAGAGGCAAGCAGCGGACGCATGTCGTTCTCCTAGCGGAATTCAGGGGGCGGCGGCAGTGGCACCGGCCACCGGCACGTGGGGGATCACCAGTTCCTGCTGCAGCTGGCTGCGCTGGTGCAGGAAGTCGAACACCGATTCCACCGTCACCACCGAATAGTTGCCGGAGATGCGTTCGCCGGCCGGATGGTCGGTGGTGGTGGCGTTGGCCACGAACAGGCGCGCACCCACGCGCTTGCCGAGGCCGATATGCAGCACGCTGGGCTGGTACTTCTGCTGGCGCAGCCACTGCTGTGCCTGTTCGCGCTTGACGATGGCCGGCGCGCCTTCGGCCTGCGCCATCGCCGCCGCCAGCACTTCCAGCACCCACTGGTTGGAGTTCTGGTAGTCGGTGGCGAACGGGTAGGCGACCACGTTGTACTTCGCTTCGTGCAGCGCCTTGGGCTGGATCGAGGGCGGCACCAGCATCGCGCGAAGCGCCGCACGCAACGGCGCCGACGGCACGCCGATGCGCAGGTCGGTATGGCCGCCGCTCTCGCCGACGAAGTTGCCCAGGCCCTCGTGGTACAGCTGCGAGCGGTCGGTCTTGCAGCGGTTGAGCAGGTGCATCGCGCGCCAGCGGCCGTCGTCCTCGCGCAGCAGGAACGCCAGGTGGCTGTGGCGCAGGCCGTAGCGGCTCAGGTCCTGGCCACCGCGCGCGGCCACCGCCACGTCCACCTCGGGCAGCGCGTCCAGGCGTTCGGCGGTGGTCCAGGCCACATCCAGCATCGCCGCCTGCGAGGCCACGCTCGGGTAGCGCTCGCGGCAGGCGGTGCTGTCGGCCCAGGCCGGTGCGGTCGCCAGCAGGCTGGCGATCAGCAGCGCGGCGCGGCGCAGGCGGGAAAAACGATCCATGTCGGTACCTTCAACGGCGGGCAGGCCCGCGCGCCGATCATACGCTGCTCAGCGCAGCGGGCGATCGACGCCCTTGCGCTGGAGTTCCCTGTCGCAGGCATCGCTGATCGGCGCGATCGGCAGCGGCGGGCGCTCGCCCGTCTTCGGATCGCGCAGCGCCGGCTGTTCGCGGTACGCGTCCAGCTGCTGCTGGCATTGATAGGAGATCGGGTCCAGCTCGGTGGGCGCGGTCGAACACGCGGCGAGCAGGGCCAGGGGCAGCAGGAGCAGGGTACGCATGAAGGCATTCGGTCCGATGGGGGACACCGGACTCTAACGATATGGGTGGATTGAAATGTTCAGAAATCGCCTCTATTTATAAACACGTTACAAAAGATTACCCACCAACGTTCATCACAGATGGAAATACTGCATCATTTGAAGATCAAGCTAAAGCATTAGCTTCTACTTTACAAAATAAAGG
Organism: Stenotrophomonas maltophilia group sp. RNC7; assembly: GCF_030910085.1. NCBI lineage: Bacteria > Pseudomonadati > Pseudomonadota > Gammaproteobacteria > Lysobacterales > Lysobacteraceae > Stenotrophomonas > Stenotrophomonas maltophilia group sp. RNC7. The sequence continues at coordinate 51,812 of NZ_JAVFVN010000533.1, forward strand.
AGTACCTGTAGATACACTTTTCTTTGATAAAAATATCTCTGGCGAGTTAGCGCATGAATTTCAATTTAAAATGAACACGCCAGCAGGTCAAGAAGCTTTTAACCAAGTTCTTAAATTTCTAAATGAAAATAAATAATATATCTACTATTAACTTTTTATAAGCTTAGTTTAATACCAAATATGAGCGGACAAAAATATTGTACTAATAATCTAATGGTAGCAAGATAATTTTGATAAGAAGTATATAGTAAGAATGATTTGGAGATACAGATGGGGATATAACTATTTTATTTAGGATGGTGCACTTAAAATGGATTTACAGAAAGGGAAATTATATTGGAACACAACTTTTTCTAATACACCTTCTTACCCCCGTTTGGAAGAAGATATAAAATGTGACGTACTCATAATAGGAGCAGGAAGTTCGGGTGCTCAATCCGCATACTATTTGAGTGAATCAGATTTAAATATTGTTATCGTTGATAAAAGAAAGGTAGGACATGGAAGTAACCTTACAAATACAGCACTTATTCAATATTTAGGTGATAAGATGTTTTTTGAACTTGTAAATACATTTGGAGAAGAGTATGCAGTTAAGCATATGAAATTATGTGAACAAGCTATTAATGATATTGAATATGCTGATCAAAACTTGCCTTATTGCTCTGACTTTAAACGACGGGACAGTTTATATTATGCAAGTTATGAAGAGGATATAAAGAAATTAGAAAAGGAACTGTATTATTTACATAAGCATGATTTTAAAGCGGCTTGGTTATCAGAAAAACAAATTGGACAGAGATATCCATTTAAAAAACGTGCAGCTATTTATACGTATAATGATGGTGAAATAAACCCTTATAAATTTACACATAGTTTATTAGAACAAGCCTCTAATAAAGGAGTTCACATTTATGAAGATACAGAGATTGTTGGCAAAAAGTTAGAGAAAGAATGTGCTATCTTTTATACAAAGGGAGGCAATTCTATTACTGCCGATAAAGTAATTGTGGCTGCAGGATATGAAGGATTGGAATTTAAAAAGGAAAAGAACGCTACACTGATTAGCTCATATGCAATTGTTACTAATCCTGTAGAAGATTTATCTTCTTGGTATAAACGTACTCTCATTTGGGAAACTGCGAGACCATATATTTATATGAGAACTACTGCAGATAACAGGATTATTATAGGTGGGTTAGATGAAGATACAAACATTGCTCAAGAAAGAGATTC
>NZ_JAVFVN010000556.1:0-354 GCF_030910085.1 Stenotrophomonas maltophilia group sp. RNC7
TCGCGCCCGACTTCATCGATCCGGTCAGCGGGCTGGACCTGGCGACGCTGTGGCGCGCGCACGCGCAGTTTGGCGAGGCGTTCGAGGTGGTTGACCTGGATTGATGGAGGTTGCCGGCCCCCGGCCCGCCTGACCCGGAGCGCCCGGCCCCGGCCCGGCCCCCCGCAGCGGGCCCGGCGCCCCCCCACCACCCCCCCCCGGTGGGCGGGGGAGAAACAGGCGTACGCCCGTTGGGAACCGGCCAACCGGTGGCGGTTTTTTGGGGGGCGCCGGTTGTGGTTTTTGGTTGCGGCCCGGGGGGGGGCGCTACGGGTCTGGCGGGCGGGTGGCGGGCAACCTCCATCAATCCAGGTC
>NZ_JAVFVN010000582.1:0-353 GCF_030910085.1 Stenotrophomonas maltophilia group sp. RNC7
TGCGCGCGACCAGCTGACCGCGCATGCTCTGGTAGGTGCCGACCGTTGGTCGGCACGCCCTGCAGAACTCATCGCTGCCGACAGATTGTGCCGACCAACGGTCGGCACCTACCAGGAGCGGGCCATCGCAGGGCCATTGAGCCGGTAGTCGTCAACCTTGGTTGGCGCTTGGCATTCATGCCAACCAAGGTTGGCATCTACCAACGGCGGGCCATCGAAGGGCCATCGAGCCGGTGGGTGCCGACCGTTGGTCGGCACGCCCTGCAGAACTCATCGCTGCCGACAGATTGTGCCGACCAACGGTCGGCACCAACCAGCAGCGGGCCATCGCAGGGCCAAAGAGCCGGGAGTCG
>NZ_JAVFVN010000600.1:0-342 GCF_030910085.1 Stenotrophomonas maltophilia group sp. RNC7
GTATTTAAGTAATATTGTTTTACAAGGTGGTAATATTGAGAGTGAGTGATTAAAATATGTTAAAAAAAACAAAAAACATACTTTTGAGCTTCTGGAAATCATCCAAAGGGTGCGAAATATTAGAAATTTACGGTATACCTACTTTAATTGTATTTATTACAATTGGTTTAGTTAATAAAACCAGTATTAATAATTTTACGCAAAACTTTTTGGAGAGTAATTTAACAATCGCAGCACTATTAGCAGCATTTGGTGTGGCTTCGGTTACAATAATAATGACAAGTTCAAGTAAAAATATAGAAGTAGCTAAGACTATGCTTACAGCGAGATTAAACATTAATA
>NZ_JAVFVN010000601.1:0-341 GCF_030910085.1 Stenotrophomonas maltophilia group sp. RNC7
GTGCGCGCCTGCTACGTGCAGAGGGGGTCAGTGCAGCCGTGTGGCCGGCACCGGGGTCCGATCCCATTGCCACACCAAGGGATCTGACCCGCCCCCCACCCAACCCGTTACAAGCAATTAAAAACCCAATTCCAAATCTCAGGTAACAGATTCCCATCACATCGAAAAGAGGCCCCAAAGAATCCAAACCCCCCAGAGAACGCGCACCCACCGTCAACCCCGTCAACCCCACCGCCCAACCCCCAGCCGCCCCTTCCCCCCCCTCCAAAAAACCCCATTACTGCCACCCGCGCACCGTGTCCACAAATCGCCCCACCAAGCCCCCCAAAACCACCCCCCGG
>NZ_JAVFVN010000614.1:0-362 GCF_030910085.1 Stenotrophomonas maltophilia group sp. RNC7
GCATGAGAAACCCCATCTCCTAGAAGGCTTTGTTTTCTGAGAACAGCAAAGCTACCCAACACACCACTTATTATTCCTAAAAACCCAGAGCCTAAGGCTACAGTGCGGAATGTATAGTCTCTAAATAGTAAAGCCAACGCTCCCATTTATTCATCACTCCTTAGTAAAGAGCTACTACTTCTATAAGTTGCCTGTAAATTTTTTTCGTTGAAAATCTTGTCAATGGCGCCATAGTTGATCACATTTAAATTAATTAATGCTGCCCAGTCAAAATAATCCTCTACCGTCTGAAGATCATGATGTACCACGATCACTGTTTTGCCCTGCCCCCTAAGTTCTTTTAGTAGGGATACAATCGCCTT
>NZ_JAVFVN010000478.1:0-754 GCF_030910085.1 Stenotrophomonas maltophilia group sp. RNC7
AAGAGCAAAAAGTGGAAGTTTTGTCGGTGAGTGGAGCGAATCCGTAACGGTAGCCACTTTATTAGGAACTCCTTCAAATATTAATGGGACAGCAGAAAGCAATCGTATCACCGTAACTTGGGATGCTGTTATAGGGGCTACTGCTTATGAAATAGAAGCAGACGGAAACCTGATAGATGTAGGCTCAGAACAGCGCTTTGTACATGAGAACCTACTGCCGAATACGCTGCATACTTATCGTGTTCGTGCGAAAAACAACAGTGTAGTGAGCGAATGGAGCGGTATGAGTGATTGGAGTACGGTGGTACCAATTATGACACCTCCAGCGGTTCCAACCAATTTACAAGCTACTGCTACGACCAATGAAATGAAACTCACTTGGGATGCAGTTGAAAATGCAAAGGCATACGATATTGAAGTGGATGAGAAGATTATTTATGATTTAAGCAACAGCAGCTACGAGCATGTAAAATTAGAACCAAATACGAGACATCGATATAGAGTTCGTTCTAAAAATGATGGTGGCGTAAGTGAATGGACAGAACTACTAGAACAAAATACAATTCCTGAAATTACGATTAACGTTGAAAAAGACAATATGTTTAATTTCGTCATAGTAGCTCCTAAAAAGGATGGTGCAGCTACAAGAGAAATCGTTGTCACATACGATCCTGAAAAATTGGAAGTGCTAGACCTGCGTGCTGAAACACCGGAAGTAAATCTAGGAGAGGGCCCTGTAGCAGGAAGCGATATC
>NZ_JAVFVN010000677.1:0-281 GCF_030910085.1 Stenotrophomonas maltophilia group sp. RNC7
GTTCGGGATGGGATCGGGTGGTTCCACAGCGCTAATTTCACCAGGGAGGCTTTTGGAGTGTCGCACTCGTCCCTGTGGGACAAGGCGCCAGCCTCGCATAGTTCTTGTGACGTAGCGTGCACTTGGATGCTCTTACGACGCTGTCGTAAAGCCAAGGCAACTTGAGGTTATATGGTCAAGCCGCACGGATCATTAGTATCAGTTAGCTCAATACATTGCTGTACTTACACACCTGACCTATCAACCACGTAGTCTACATGGTTCCTTCAGGGGGCTTGTGC
>NZ_JAVFVN010000693.1:0-578 GCF_030910085.1 Stenotrophomonas maltophilia group sp. RNC7
CGAACGCGAAGGCCATGCCGGCGAGCGAGAAACGCGCCATGCCGATGCTCTGGAACATCACCATGCCCAATCCGCACAGGGCCAGCAGCAGCCCCGCCAGCCGCAGCGGCGGAAAGCGGCGCTCGAGCAGCGCCAGGGTCAGGATGGGTTGCGCCCCCAGCAGCGTGGCCAGCACGCCGGGCGTGATGCCGTGGTCCAGCGCCAGCAGATAGCAGATGGAATAGCTGCCGATCAGCAGCAGCCCGGTCAGCGCGACGGTGGCCAGCATCGCCAGCAGCGTCAGGCGCTGGTGGCGCAGCGTGATGTCGAGCCAGCCGGCATAGCGCGCCTGCAGGCGGTCGAGCAGGCCGGGCGGGCGCTCGGCGTGCGGCGGCAGCAGGCGCGCGCACATCATCGGCGTCAGCGTCAGCGACACCACCAGCGAAATCAGGATCGACACCGCCAGCGTGATGGCGAACTCGCGGAACAGCCGCCCCACCACCTCGGTCATGAACAGCAGCGGAATCAGCACCGCGATCAGCGAGAAGGTCAGCGAGATCAGCGTGAAACCGATCTGCTGCGCGCCCTTGAGCGCGGCC
>NZ_JAVFVN010000733.1:0-2578 GCF_030910085.1 Stenotrophomonas maltophilia group sp. RNC7
CCAAAACTACGATCCAGTGCGCTAAAGCACTCCTGTCTCCGGGGCCAAATATCTGACATAAAACACTAATTTCTGAATCAGCAGGTGCAATGCAGGGGCTGATCGCCAGCAGTTGGGTAGCCGCCGCCTCATGAATCGCGCCAGCGATTGGCAACACTACATTCGGCTAGGGGGCCGCCGAGATCATTCGCTCCTCGTCACCTCCGACGCGAAGAGAGGCGGGCGTAATATGACCATTGTTACGAGCAAGCGCCAGTTTAGCTAGAGCTGCCGCAGTATCAGACGGCCATCTGTCGAAGGGCAGTCATTGATCGCGGTGAACACAAAAATGCTGGAAAAAACCTACTGCTACCAAGTGCATATAGCGAAAGTTGCGTTTCTTCGGCAAACTCGCGATTAAAGCGGCGACTCGCTAGAGCGCATCGGGGGAACGCAGTGATTCTTACGGATAATGAGACGAGGGTAGATCTCCTCAATAACGAGGCGATATCGAAAACCATCATCGAACTGTTGCGCGAGAAACCCGAGCGAGCGGTAACCGTCGGTGTTCATGGTGACTGGGGCGCTGGCAAGTCCAGCATCTTGGAGATGATCGAGAGTGGCCTCAGTTCAGACGAGGACGTGCTCTGCATTAAATTCAACGGATGGCGTTTTCAAGGATTCGAGGATGCTAAGATCGCGCTGATTGAGGGCATCGTTACCGGGCTTATCGAAAAACGCCCGTTGCTTACCCAGGCCGGCATGGCCGTTAAAGACATTTTCCGGCGGATCGACTGGCTCAAGATCGCGCGGCACGGCGGTGGTCTCGCTTTCACCGCATTCACCGGCATCCCCTCAGCCGATCAGGTTAGCGCTGTGGTCGGCACCTTGAAGGGCATTTTCTCCGATCCCTCAAAACTCGCCACGCAGGAGAATTACGACAAAGCCATCGACGGCGTGCAGGGTCTGCTGAAACCCGGTGAGTCGAAGAATGTACCCGAAGAGATTGAAGCGTTCCGAAAGGCTTTTGACGACCTGCTCAAGCAGGCGGGCGTCGAGCAACTGATCGTTCTTATCGACGATCTAGATCGCTGCCTGCCGGATACGGCGATTGAAACCCTCGAAGCCGTCCGCCTGTTCGTATTCACCGCTCGCACCGCGTTCATCGTTGCAGCCGACGAGGCGATGATCGAATATTCGGTGCGCAAGCATTTCCCAGAACTGCCGGACACGACCGGCCCCCGCGACTATGCGCGAAACTATCTCGAAAAGCTGATCCAAATACCATTCCGGATTCCAGCTTTGGGCGAGACCGAAACCCGCATCTATGTCACCTTGTTGCTCATTGGCGCTGAACTGGGTGAGGACGACCCTGCTTACTCTGCGCTAATCAACGTCGCGCGCGAACTGCTCAAACGGCCCTGGAAGACGGCTGGGCTCGACGCGCAAACAGTAAAAGGCGCCTTGGGCGATAAAGCCGGCAAGGTCCAGAACGCGCTCATCCTAAGCGATCAAATCGGTCCGATCCTGGCTAGCGGCACTCAGGGTAATCCGCGGCAGATCAAGCGCTTTCTCAACACCCTGCTGCTGCGCCATCAAACCGCGCTCGCTCGCGGCTTTGGAGAGGAGGTGAAGCTCCCCGTATTGGCGAAACTCATGCTGGCTGAACGGTTCCTCTCCAGATTGTTCGACCAAATCGCCAGCGCCGCCGCTCGCGATCCGGACGGCCACTGCATAGATTTGGCGGCGCTTGAGGCCGCCGCATCGGAGGAGAAGCCAACCCCCAAAACCAAGCGGGCCGGGCCCAAGGTCAGTTCCTTCGATGACGCAAAGCCGACCGCCGTGCCAGACTCCAAGGACAGCGCCACCCTGACCGAATGGAAGGCGGCCGACGCGATACGGGCTTGGGCGCGGCTGTCACCGGCCTTAACTGAAGTCGATCTGCGCCCCTATCTGTTCGTGACCAAGGATCGGAAGGACTATTTCGGCGCGGCCTCAGTGCTCGGGCGTCTCGCTGCGGTGGTTGAAAAGTTGCTCGGCCCGAAACTCGCCGTCCAGGCGTTCGAAGGTGAACTCAAGCAACTCGTTCCGGCCGAAGCCGCACAGGTATTCGAGGAACTGCGCGGGCGCGTTATGGGCGGCGATGCTTTCAATACAGCGCCGCCCGGCATTGATGGGCTCGCCGTGTTGGTTCGCGCGCACCCGGCGCTCCAAGCCAACCTTCTCGACCTGCTCGAAGCCTTGCCGGCTGATCGATGCGGACCGTGGCCCGCGTCCGGCTGGGAAGGCATCATCAAAGATGCTGACGCCGTAGCTCGGTTCGAAAAGCTCCTCCAAAAATGGTCGACGTCACAGTCGGCCTTTTTGAAGACGACGGCCAGCGCCGCGCTTCGTACGCGGAAAGGCGGGCGCTGATGGGCACGTCGAACGCCTATGGTGGCGCGGGCGGCAGCACGCCACTCATACCGAGTTGGCTGCAGGGTGACGGCGACGGCGGGATCGGCGCGGGCGCGGGCGCGGACGACGGAACGCAACCCGCGTCGCCTGATGGATCGCCCCCAGCGGTTCCTCCCGCCCCGGCACCCCGACCAACCGCGCC
>NZ_JAVFVN010000791.1:0-331 GCF_030910085.1 Stenotrophomonas maltophilia group sp. RNC7
AAAGGACGCCAGCGGCGCCCTGGTCGGCACGCTGGAAATGCCGATGCCGGTGGGCCTGGTGGGCGGCGCCACCAAGACCCATCCGCTGGCGCGGCTGGCGCTCAAGATCATGGCGGTGCGCTCGGCCCAGGAGCTGGGCGAGATCGCCGTGGCCGTGGGCCTGGCGCAGAACCTGGGCGCGCTGCGGGCGCTGGCCACCGAAGGCATCCAGCGCGGCCACATGGCGCTGCACGCGCGCAACATCGCGCTGACCGTGGGCGCGGTGGGCGCCGAGGTCGACCAATTGGCCAAACGCATGGCCGAGGAAAAGGACGTGCGCGCCGACCGCGCG
>NZ_JAVFVN010000807.1:0-1348 GCF_030910085.1 Stenotrophomonas maltophilia group sp. RNC7
CCTGATTCACAAGGCGTCTTTGGAAGTAATTTACAACATTCCGAACCGACGCGGAGATGGCCATGTCATCGAACTCTCCGCAAGGAGAGCAGCATGAACCCTGTTTCCAACATTACTCCGTCGGAAGCAGTCGACGTCCGAGCCGCCTTCGCGGCCTACCTCAGCGATGAATCCGTTCGGCATGTGCCGGAAATTCCTTTTGGCGGCACAACTGGCGACCTCAAAACGGATCAACGGTTATGCACGTTCGCTTTCAACGCCAAGGGTTCTCCAGATCCCGTTGCCTACCTTCGCGACATCGCTCGGGCTCTCATGGATCGGGCGGTCGAGCGACGATCACGTGAAATCTGGGCCGAGAAATGCCTAGTCCGCATCGCGGAATGGTTGGCTTTCGAAAACACTGACGGCTCGCCCAGATTTGGAGACACCGCATGACCGCTGACGTTCCAAATCCACGCGTTCAAACAGCGGCCTTGTGGTTGGCAACAACGCCGGATCACGAGAAACCACGCCCGGTCATGCCGAAGCTTCGCCAGCGGTTCGCTCTGACTGCTCTGGAAGCATCTCTGGCAATGGCAGAAGCGGCATTAATTCGAGCACGGACTGGTTGAAATGGAAAAGGCCAGTCCCTCCACAAGGACCGGCCTATCAACCACCTGTCGTTCAAGAGGGAGAGCCCTCAAACAACAACCGGAGCATATCACAATGCTGGTAAAAGACCAACAAAAACAGAGCCGTCAGGCGCTTGAAGCGATGCTAGGCAGTGACCTTTTTGCGCATACATTAGCGCTTTCCATGGCGGCGGTTTGTATTGCCGAAACGACGGATCAACCCGTCAGCGGCCATTTCACGGAGACGCTTCGCTCTGCCATTTGTGGAGAACTATTCGCGTCAGGAATGACGAACGCCGAAGCTTCAAATTGGTTTTCGACGTTGATGGATCGCGTCGCGCCATTCACGGCTGAAATTGGCGCTTCAATGCATGCTGCAGCAGCCCAAACGATGGCCGAGCAGGGACGTGTGCAATGAGCGAAAAGAGGAAAACACCTCAGAAATGGACTGCGCGGAAAATTGGGCAGATTGGTTTCTGGACTGGTAGGGGACGTTCCTCTCGCGAGATTGCTGAGCTTCTCGATGATGGCACCGACCCCGCAACAATCCGGGCCGTCTGGTATCGCTGGCACCTGCCACGCCGTAGCAGGGCTCAAAAGGCGGTCTATGTGACCATTCCTATGTCTTACGAGCAACGCCACCTGATCAACAATAGAGCAAAGCGGCTGAAAATCCCGCCAGAAAAATTCATTCTGGACACGGCATATCACGCCGCCAAGGGTGATCTATATCGGGC
>NZ_JAVFVN010000495.1:0-726 GCF_030910085.1 Stenotrophomonas maltophilia group sp. RNC7
CAGGTGCCAGTATGATCACACTCTACAGCCTGTCCGGTGACCACCTCGAACAAGTGGAGGTCGAGCCTGGCACCCCCTTGCCCGAGAATGTGATCTGGATCGACCTGTTCGCTCCCGGCGACAACGAGGACAGCATTGTCGAGGCATGGACGGGCATTTCGATCCCCACGCGCGAAGACATGACGGAAATCGAGGAATCGAGCCGCTTCTACATGGAAACCGGCGCGCAATATCTGACCGTTCCGATCCTGCACGCGGTCGATCTCGATCATCGGGAGCTGGCGCCCGTCACCTTCATCCTGCACGGCTCGCGACTGATAACAGTGCGCTATGCCAATCCAAAATCCTTCACCACCTATATTCTGCGCTCGACCAAACCGGGCAACGGCCTCATTTCAGCCAAATGCTCGGGCCTTTCGATCATGCTCGGCATCACCGAAGCCACGACCAACCGGCTGGCCGATATTCTGGAAGGCGTGGCAGGCAAGATCGATGCGGCTTCGCATTCCATCTACCGCCGCCAGCCCAAGGCGCGCCCGATGACGACGCAGGACTTCCGGCACATACTGACCCAGATCGGCGGACAGGGAACCTTTCTCTCGCGCATGCGGGAAAGCCTGGCAGGCATCAGCCGCATGCTGGTCTATCTGTCGGCCACCAGCAATCCGGCTTCGGGCAAGAAGGAAACGCGCAGCTGGATCAAGTCGCTGGAGCGCGACACCCAAT
>NZ_JAVFVN010000499.1:0-429 GCF_030910085.1 Stenotrophomonas maltophilia group sp. RNC7
CGACACGTGGTCTTCCTGGTTGGCCGAGGTCGGCAGACTGTCGACGCTGGCAGGATGCGCCAGCGCCTTATTGTCGCTGGCCAGCGCGGCCGCCGTGACCTGCGCGATCATGAACCCCGAATTGACGCCGCCGTTGCTCACCAGGAACGGCGGCAGTTGCGACATGTGCTTGTCCATCATCAACGAAATGCGGCGCTCGGACAGCGCGCCGATCTCGGCCAGCGCCAGGGCCAGGTTATCGGCCGCCAGCGCCACCGGCTCGGCATGGAAGTTGCCGCCCGACAGCACGTCGCCCTGTTCGGCGAACACCAGCGGGTTGTCGGACACGGCGTTGGCCTCGATCTGCAGCACCTGCGCCACGTGGCGGATCTGCGTCAGGCAGGCCCCCATCACCTGCGGCTGGCAGCGCAGCGAGTAGGGGTCCTGGAC
>NZ_JAVFVN010000140.1:0-457 GCF_030910085.1 Stenotrophomonas maltophilia group sp. RNC7
TTTGATGCTTGCTGTACCATGGCTTCCACTATTTTTTTGTCATGACCCAAATTGTTTACAGATATGCCCGCATACATATCCAAGTATCTATTCCCTTCCATATCATAAAGATGGGAACCTTCTGCTCTTTCAATTACAAGATTTCCTCTTTTGTAGGTATTCAGTATATATTCTTGGTCTTGCTCATGTAAAGTCTTCATGACACCCTCCTTCCTTTAGGCAAAAATGGATTTATTCCTATCTTAAATCCTCTAGTAGTTTTACTTTTTCCGCAGTCTTTTCATCTTTTTCTTTGATGACCCTTGCCGGTGTTCCTGCCACAACAGTACCTGCTAAAACATCACTTGTTACGACCGCTCCTGCTGCTACAACGGCTCCTTTTCCTACTCTCACACCTTCTAATATGACGGCATTGGCACCGATCATCACCTCATCTTCGATGATGACTGGCGTTTTA
>NZ_JAVFVN010000501.1:0-478 GCF_030910085.1 Stenotrophomonas maltophilia group sp. RNC7
ACCATAATCCAACTAGCAACACAACTGAAAGAAGAAAGAGCTAAGAGAGTAGAAGCTGAAAGATTTAATAATCAAATAGCAGCTACAGAAAATTCTTTATTAGTAAGAGAAGTAGCAAAAATAGTTAGCAAGAAAGGTGTAACAATCGGAGAGAAGAGATTATGGAATAAGCTTAGGGAATGGGGACTTGTCTTTAAACTCTCCACAGAACCTAAACAGGAGTATGTAGACAGAGGATACTTCGAAGTAACTGAGGGAGTAAAAGAAAATACTAGTGGAACATTCAGCTATAGGACAACAAGAGTAACTGGAAAAGGACAGGTATATATCATCAAAAGGCTACTAGAAGAAAAATAGCTATCAAATACAGAGTTTAAAATTAAGAGAATAGCACAAACCAGTAATTTCATAGTTTTTAATACGGGGGTGGCGATATGGGAGTAAAATTTTACGTAGGTGAGGTGCCTTGGGAGGAATT
>NZ_JAVFVN010000171.1:0-750 GCF_030910085.1 Stenotrophomonas maltophilia group sp. RNC7
TTAAGAAAAATGCTGAGGAACCTGTAGCTTATGCTGCTTGGAACAAGAATCAGAAAATACTTGATGAAAGCTCTTCTGGAGGTGTTTTTGGTGTATTTGCAAAGTATGTTTTGGAAAAGGAAGGTCTAGTTTTTGGTGCAACATACAGTGAGGATCTATCTGTGAACCATATATCAATACATTCAATGGAAGAATTGATATTGTTGCAAGGGTCAAAATATGTGCAGAGCAATATTGGTGAAACATTTAAGCTTGTAAAACAAGCATTAATAAACGATAAGTATGTTCTATTTTCTGGAACTCCTTGTCAAGTTGCAGGTCTGTATGGCTATTTAGGTGGAGATAATTTCGAAAAATTACTGACTTGTGACTTAGTTTGCCATGGAGTACCATCTCCAGGAGTATTTAGGAGTTATATAAATTATTTAGAAGATAAAGAGAAAGCTAAACTCACCAAAATTAAAATGAGAACTAAAGAAAGAGGATGGACGCCTTTATCAGATATGAAATATGAGTTTGATAATTTTAAGGAATATGAGCAGGAAAATGCTTTAAAAGATCCTTATATGAATGGGTTTTTATATAGTCTTTATTTAAGAAAATCTTGCTACAATTGTAAATATGCAAAGACACCTAGAGAAAGTGATGTTACCATAGCTGATTTTTGGGGAATAGGAAATGAAATACCATTTAATCATTCGATAGAGCAAGGAATTTCATTGGTTTTGACAAATAGTAATAAAGGGAAAG
>NZ_JAVFVN010000181.1:0-579 GCF_030910085.1 Stenotrophomonas maltophilia group sp. RNC7
TATGATTGTTAAATCACCAGTCATGAAATTACTCCTTTCGAAAATTATCTCTAATTATTATAGTACAAATTGAGTTTTAAGGCTTAACAAATCAATACATAGACATATGTAATATGCTAATATATACTTTAATTATAAATATGTCATTTGATTTTTATTTCATTAATAAAAAACCGTTCCTTTGGAGCTTTTGAAGCAAGAAATCCTCTTGTCATTGAAAAGTAATAGGGAGCGGTTTTTCTAATACAAAAGGAGATGAGAAATTTGTACTTTTGTGTAATATGTAATGAACCTGGAGATGTTATCGTTGATAATCAAAAAGAATCTTGGTGTTTATGCCAAAATCATCTACAAGAATTTGGCAAGGAGAAGTTAGAATTAGAGGGAGATGGATATATTTCAGATTTTGCTGCTCTTATACATGAAAATACATCTTGTGATATATCCGGAGCAACTGAGAACTTATGGCGTTACACAACTAATGGACTAACTGGAAGAATACATATCATTTTAACTTATGAGAAATTATTAAATTTAATTAATGGAAAGCTTATGCCAAAAGAGTATATTAAGTTAATA
>NZ_JAVFVN010000194.1:0-1161 GCF_030910085.1 Stenotrophomonas maltophilia group sp. RNC7
AAGGCCAATAAAAGGAAAAGAAAAGCAGTTGAAGTTAATTAAGGAGTTAGCAAATAGGAGTGATATAGAAGTAATAATTAATGGGTGTGATGCGGGAAGAGAAGGTGAAAATATATTTATATCTATATGTAAATATAACAAAATAAACAAGCCAATGTTAAGACTTTGGACCTCATCATTAGCCCCTAGTTCTATAAAGAGTGCATTTAAAACATTAAAAAAGGGAGAAGATACAATGCCACTCTATTATAGTGCTTATTCTAGAAGTATTGCAGACTATTATGTAGGACTTTCAGCTACTAGAGCAGTCTCACTACTTATGAAGGCTTCAATTGAAAGTCAAAATAGCAATAACGTACCAAATTTAGGAGTTTGGAGTGTTGGGAGATGTCAGACCCCGCTTGTAAAATTGATATATGATAGAGAAAAAGAAATAGAGAATTTCAAGCCGGAACCTTTTTGGACTATCTTAGCAGATTTTGAGATTTTAGGTAAAAGGTATTCTGGAAAATGGATAAATATTGAGTCTAACGCAGAGAGATTTATGAAAAAAGAATTAGCTGAAGTAGTGGTAAATAAGATTAAAGGGCATGATGCTTTAGTAGAAAAGGTTATTAATGAGAGCGAGACAACAAAACCACCTCAACTTTATAATCTTTCGGATCTACAAGTTAAAGCGAATAAATTGTATAAATTGAGTCCTAAAGAAGTATTAGATGCTGCTCAAAGATTATATGATAATTCACATATTTCATATCCTAGAACTGATAGTAATTATATTACAGAAGCGGAAGCGCAAGGATTTCCAGAGATTTTTAATTTGTTATCCCAAACAGACGCATATACATCTTATTTTCCAACACCTATTCTGCCAGGAAATCTAACGCGTCGCTTTATCAATAAACGCAAAGTATCAGATCATCACGCTATACTGCCGACGGATATTCTTCCAGATTTAGATAAATTAACCGATAAGGAAAAGAAAATTTACGATTTGATTGTTAGAAGTGTTATTGCTGCACATTATGAAGACGCAATAATTAATCACAGTTCAATTATTACAGATGTAAATAATGAAAAGTTTATATCTAAAGGAAAAGTAATAGAAAAAGAAGGTTGGAGAAAAGTTATCCATATTGAAAAGGAGCAGAAAAAAAAGAA
>NZ_JAVFVN010000509.1:0-323 GCF_030910085.1 Stenotrophomonas maltophilia group sp. RNC7
GGGGGGTGACAAAGAAAAAAAAAAAAAAAAAAACCAAAACAAAACCAAAACAAAACACGACAAAACTCAAAAAAACAAAACAAAAAAAAAAACAAAAAACACAACACACAAAAAAAAAAAAAACAACCCCAAAAAAAAAAAAAAAAAAAAAAAAAAAAAAACAAAAAAAAAAAAAAAACAAAAAAAAAAAAAAACAACCAAAAACAAAAAAGTAAAAAAAAAAAAAAAAAAATCCCAAAAAAAAAAAAAAAACAAAAAAAACCAAATAAAAAAAAAAAAAAAAAAAAAAAAAAAAAAACAAAAAAAAAAAAACACAAAAAAAA
>NZ_JAVFVN010000272.1:0-334 GCF_030910085.1 Stenotrophomonas maltophilia group sp. RNC7
GTCATCATTGATAAGCTCTAATAACTTTTCGGCTTGATCAAAGTGTTCTTTTGCAACCTTATAACTACCAGTTCCACTAGCATGGATAGCTTTAAAGAAATGATAATAATAAGTTAAAGTGTTGTTAGAAGGAATCTCAAAAGATTCTACTTTATCAAAACTACTTGTAGAAACACCTAAGTTATCAATTACATATTGATGACGAAAGTCTAATAATGAGTAGTATAGTAATAAGTCTTGATCTTCTATGTTTTGAATTTTATCATTAATTTCTTCTTTTAAACGATGCGCGTTACTTATGCGCCGCGCACGAATTTCCACATACCAATCATTT
>NZ_JAVFVN010000392.1:0-731 GCF_030910085.1 Stenotrophomonas maltophilia group sp. RNC7
GGAAGTCATAAACGAATACGATGCTGCAGGAAATGTCATCGCTATGAAGCAGAAGGTAGAAGGCGACGATTATCAAGTGGTTCGATATACGTACGATGTACTGTCCAGAGTAGCCAGTGAATCCTTACTGGTAAAGATGACGGATATCGATACGAAATACCTCATTGGTGCCCAATATGACCGACAGTATTTCGATCGGGTACTTGCTACGACCAGCTATACCTATAACAAAAATAATACGGTAAGGGTTAAAAAAGACCCTCAAGGAAATGAGCAGACCTTCGAATACGATTACGACAAGCGGCTCACTAAAAATATAAGTCCAATGATGGACGCAAAGCAGTATGAATACGATTTAAACGGAAATCTAATCCGAGAAGAAAACAGCAAAAATGCGGTGATTCACTACGACTATGACGCTTTCAACAGGCTTATTCGTAAAACCGCACCAGCGGCTGACGGCGGATTGTCCGTTCAAAGATATCTATATGACACCTTAGGAAATTTAATCAAACAGATTGCACCAGAGAACTATGAAAAGAGTCAGGATACACCACAGCTAGCTTCCAGCATGCTGGGTACGACCTACACCTATGACAGCATGAACCGCAGAACCTCCACTACATCGCCAATGGGGGATCTTCTAGAGATAATGGAATACGATGCAATGGGCAATGTAAGCAAGACCGTAGATGGGCTGCGATATACTGGAGATATCCAAGCCTCCAAGG
>NZ_JAVFVN010000540.1:0-311 GCF_030910085.1 Stenotrophomonas maltophilia group sp. RNC7
GATGCAAGCTGGGTCGAGCGCTGGAGGGAGCGGGGGCTGCGTGCGAAAGTACCCCCGCGCCGGCCTGAGGCCGACGCCTCCACCGTTACATAGCACACACCCCCCCCACCCACCCCGTGTCATGCATACAGGCGGCCAGAGCACCCACACTCGACTTTACGCAACCCGAGCCGCGGCGCGGGGGGGCGGGCGTTTGGGCAATGTAAAGTGGTGGCGGCCCCCCCCCGCGGGCGGCCGGGGGCCCTTTTGCAAAATACCGCCCCCCCCGCCCCCGCCCCCACACACCCCAAAGCCGCGAAACACAAAAAAAA
>NZ_JAVFVN010000408.1:0-318 GCF_030910085.1 Stenotrophomonas maltophilia group sp. RNC7
TTAACTGATTTCAAATACTTTTCATCTTCACAATTTAAAGTATATGGCTTAACTAGAAGATAATTCACCTTATCATCTACTAGGTTTTTCATAAAGCCATGGGCCAGTTTATTATTGGTCTTGGTTTCATCTTCTACAGGGCTTTCGTCCTCATACCTTATCATTTTACGATCAAGGATATCGTTTTCAACTTTGTAGTAGTTTTCACCCTTAATCATAAGTTCGCGCTCTTTTGAAGCTTCGAACTCGTCTATGTAAATTTTTATAAGTTCTTCTTTTGTAAGCATATTGACACTATTATTAAACAAATTATCACCT
>NZ_JAVFVN010000414.1:0-332 GCF_030910085.1 Stenotrophomonas maltophilia group sp. RNC7
TGATAATCCCGTCGATGATATCGAGGGTGTTTTTCACGCCGACTTCATCCATCGAGTTTTTGCCGAGATTGTCGATGCCGTTGAGAAGCCGATTCAGCATTTCTGGCGCAGCATCGACACCTTTGGACGACTGGAGAGCGACCAACCCCTTGACCAAACCGGGCAAGATTTGGTCGCCGCGCTCAGCGCTGCCCATTGTAGTTAGCGCTACGCGTGCCATTTGCATGATGTCGGTGGCGCTCGCAGAAGGATATCGCCCACTGAGCTCGACCGCGCGGTCAGTCATGAGCTTACGGTCTTTCTCGGGCAGGCCGGCCATTTCCTGCCGGAAA
>NZ_JAVFVN010000433.1:0-451 GCF_030910085.1 Stenotrophomonas maltophilia group sp. RNC7
GCCCGGTATCTGCAGTAGAGCCACGCCTGGCGTGTATGAATCTCACGCGGAATGTAATATTTCTATTTGGAATCGAAAAGCATCCACGATGGGCGTGGATCTACTGTGTCGACCAAGGTCGACACCTACCAACAGCCATCGGGATCTGTCAGAGGCGGGGCGGTGGGGGGGGGGCGGGGCCGGGGGGGCCAGGGGGGGGGCCCAGCGCCCCCCCCCCCGGGGGGGTGGGGGGGGGCGCGCTCCCCCCCCCACCCCCCCGTCCCCCCCCGGGCAACACTTTTTTTGGGCGCCGCCCCCCCCCCCCCCCCCCCCCACCCCGCCTACCTACAGGAAGCCCGCTTTTGCTTCGGCTGTTGCTGTTGCTCCAGCTCGCAGCGGGTGCAGGGCGCAGCCCTGCCGATAAACCCCCTCCTGCGACGGTTCGTCGCACAGGGCAACCCTGGACCTGCCT
>NZ_JAVFVN010000440.1:0-441 GCF_030910085.1 Stenotrophomonas maltophilia group sp. RNC7
CTCTATTATATTTTCCAGATCATTAATTAACTTCTTTCTAATAAAACTTCTAGCTTCTACCCCTACATATTCAGCTTCCCCAGTATTACTTAAAGGCAAATTAATCATCCAGCCCACTTCTTCGCTATTAATCTCTGGCAAGGCTCTTATATTTGTCGTAATCACAGGAACACCTGCCGCTTGCATTTCTAAAACTGAATATCCATAAGTATCGGACCAACTAGGAAGTAAACCCACATGACTCTTTTGCAATAAATTCACTATTTCTATATGTGATAATTCCTTATAATGAATAATCCTATTATTTTTTTGTATTATTTGTTTTATTTCATCAATCTCTTGTCTTGTTACTGGTTTGGTATTATCTTCATATGCCTCTATATCTCCCACTAATATTAATTCTGCTTTTATATTCGGCTCCTTATTACATATCTCATCAAA
>NZ_JAVFVN010000483.1:0-1698 GCF_030910085.1 Stenotrophomonas maltophilia group sp. RNC7
ACAACTCGAATGATATGCAACAACTTACTTTCAGTTATGAGAGTGCTATATATCAAAAAGGACAAGCTGCAACAGAATGGAAAAAATCCGTACACTTATGGGAAGTGCTTATGAAAAAAGCAGCTTCTCCGCCTAAATCAAATGACTTCCATTCAGCGATTTAATGTTGACAATGTGAATGTAAATAAAATGCCTCAAAGAACAAAATAGTTCTTTGAGGCATTTTTTAATAAAGTGAAACTCCTAGTTATTCCCCAAGTACCTTCTCAATCTCAACCTCTAAATCAACCGGCTTCGTTTGCGGCGCAAAACGCGCTACTACTTTCCCGTCTTTTCCAATTAAAAACTTAGTAAAGTTCCATTTCACTGCTTTCATACCTAGTAAACCTGGTGCTTGTTCTGTCATGTATGTATACAGAGGATGAGCTTTATCACCTTTCACATCAATCTTTGCAAACATCGGGAAGTTTACACCGTAGTTTAATTCACAAAAGCTTGTAATGTCTGCTTCTGTACCTGGTTCTTGTCCTCCGAATTGGTTACAAGGGAAACCGAGTATTTCTAGCCCTTGTTCTTTATATTTATCATATACTTCTTGTAATCCTTTATATTGCGGTGTAAAACCACATTTGCTAGCTACATTTACAATAAGAAGCGCTTTTCCTTCGTAATCTTTTAACGATTTATCTTCTCCTGTAATTGTTTTAGCTGAAAAATCATAAACTGTCATTGTTTATGCCCCTCTCTTCACTATCATTCTATGTTTATACTATACTACATTCGTGAATATACAGCTCTTATTACGTACTTACAACCAGAAATGATAGCGCTTTACTTTTGTTCGAAAATTCGACACAAACTACTAGACTTTTAAGATGTAAAGTTTTACAATTAAATTGTGAACAAAATGTGACAGTTTATATTCTATTATTATAGAAAAGGATGGTGTTCGATATGAAAACTGCACAACATGAAACGATTTCAAATCGCGAGTTTTATTTCGTACTATATATGATGTTATTGTATGTGATTGGCTGGGTAATCGATGTAAATGGTTTATTTTTAAGCTCCTACTTTAATTTAGCAGGAGAAATTATGCTTCCATTAGTTGGCGGCATTGTTGGGCTGTTCGTTATGTCTATCAATAAACAACAAAAGCAATAATTACAATACAAAAAGGCAGAAAACGAGGCTTTCGTTTTCTGCCTTTTTGTATTTTTAACGTATAATAGTTACATACCGTATATAAGGAGTGATAAAGATGAAAAAAGTAGAGCAATTATCTTCTCACCTATATCTTATTGATGATTTCGATTTACAACATAATGAACGAACTGGTACGTACGTTTTATTAGGTGACGATATCGGATAATGCTCATCTCATCGTCTGCCAGTTGAAATTCAACGTGCTTTGCTCCAACTGTGGAGAAAAAATTGAAGGCCACTCCTGTGATTGCGAAATTCAGGAATCAAAAGAGGAGTATTTGGACCCAAGATTAGCCAAGCTGAAGGAATTGTTAGAACAAGATTAAGGAGGTGTTAAGCATGGCAGTACCAAAGCGAAAAACTGGAAAATCAAAAAGAAATATGAGAAGAGCTGCTAACTCTAAATACACTGCACCAGGGTTTGTAAAATGCCCACAGTGTCACGAGCCAAAGTTACCTCATAGAGTATGTCCTGAGTGTGGACATTACAAA
>NZ_JAVFVN010000500.1:0-308 GCF_030910085.1 Stenotrophomonas maltophilia group sp. RNC7
CGGCAGGCTGGAAGATCAGTTGCAGGGTGCCGCGCCAGCGCGGCGACTCGACCAGGTGCCTGGCCGCGGCGAGGAGCATCGCGGTGTGGCCGTCGTGGCCGCAGGCGTGCATTTTGCCGGCGTGCTTGCTGGCGTGGGCGAAGGTGTTGGCTTCCTGCATCGGCAGGGCGTCCATGTCGGCGCGCAGGCCGACGGCGCGTTCGCCGGGACGGTCGCCGCGGATGATGCCGACCACGCCGGTGCCGCCCAGGCCGCGATGGATTTCAATGCCCCATTCTTCGAGCTTGGCCGCGACCACGTCGGCGGTG
>NZ_JAVFVN010000538.1:0-1863 GCF_030910085.1 Stenotrophomonas maltophilia group sp. RNC7
AGGATATTATTTGTGAATTTTTTGAAGGAGGTTAATGAATTGCTAGAAAAATGAGCCGAGGTTCTTAATAGATTGAAGTATAGGAGAAATGATTATTATATTAATTTCACCTGAAAAGGAAACATTATTATCTTCAGTTGCACTAATGTTATCGAGTAGTGAATTTCTATGATTTGAATGTTGGTATATTAGAGTCTTTAGTTATCGCTTTTTATTTATGTAGATGGGCAGGAAGAAGACGAAAAGTATCGAATGAATGTACATATGTAGCATTGTTTGCTTTTGGTGTGAATAATAGTAAAAGATACGTTGAAATATTTTAAACCGTAACGAAAGAACGATTAAATTATAGAAGGAGCAACTTACATGGAAAATATATTAAAGGTATCTTCAAAATCAAGCCCAAATGCAGTTGCAGGTGCAATAGCAGGTGTACTAAGAACAAGTGGCAATGTAGAAATTCAAGCGATTGGGGCTGGTTCTTTAAATCAAGCGATTAAAGCAATAGCAATCGCAAGAGGATTTGTTGCTCCAAGTGGTATCGATTTAGCCTTCGTTCCAGCATTTCAAGAGGTTACGATTAATGAACAAGAAAGAACGGCGATTAAATTAATTATAGGTCCTAGGAAGAAAAGGTAACTGCAGTAATTCACTATTGAAATGACATTTAACATAACAAACAAAAAAGTGTCACAAATGCTATAAACCAGGCATTTGTGACACTTTTATAGTTTTGTAAGAATAAAAACCTCTAAAACTGCTCATTCTTCTCCCAAGATTCCACAATATAATGTGCAATCGTCGGATTGAATCCTTTCCCAACTAAAAACATAATGGCAGCAACTTCTGTTAAAGCGTGTTTGTGTGATGTATGTTTTGCTTCATTTAAACCGTAATCTACCCAAGGTTTTACGAAATCTAGTACAGGTTTCTTTAAAGGTAAGAACTGTGTACCGACAACTTGTTGAATTTGTTGTTGCGTTGGTTCTGTAATTGGTCCAGGTGGTAAGATTTGTGGCTGTGTAATATCTAATGTTGGTCCAGGTGGTAAAATTTGTGGTTGTGTAATATCTACTGTTGGTGGTTTAGGTGGTGAGACACGTGCGTCGTAGTTTGGTTGATACATTTGTTGTTGATATTGAGGTTGTTGTGGCTGAGTTGGGTATGGGTTTTGTTGAAACTGTTGTTCTTGAGTTTGTGTTGCTACATATGGATTTTGTTGAAATTGTTGTTCTTGAGTTTGCGGTGCTACATATGGATTTTGTTGAAATTGTTGCTCTTGAGTTTGTGGTACTGCATATGGATTTTGAGGATATTCGTAACTTGGACGTGTGTCATATGGATTTTGCTGAAATTGTTGTTCTTGAGTTTGTGGCGCTGCATATGGATTTTGTTCATATTGTTGCTCTTGTTCTTCATATTGTTCTGTATATCTTTGTTCTTGTTCCTGCGCCTGAGGGTAAAATGGTTGTTGTGGGTAAGGCGGTTGATTATTATAGAACATATTTATTCCTCCTTCATGATGATGCCTACCACCTAGTGTATGGGCGGACAAGAAAATATGTGATGAAAAAATGCGGGCGTGTTACAATAAGTAACTGGGTGAAGATAAAATGACAAAACAAGAAAAGATAGAAAAAACAATTACTTTTGTAAAACATATTTTAGAAAAAGATGCGAGTGGGCATGATTGGTATCATATTGAGCGCGTACATAAACTGGCGATTTCTTTATTCGAGCAAGAAGGAGGAAATCGTTTTATAATTGAAATGGCAGCATTACTTCACGATGTGGCAGATGAGAAGTTAAATGAAAGTGAAGAAGCAGGAATGAAAAAAGTTTCTGATTGGTTAGAAGAGTTAC
>NZ_JAVFVN010000546.1:0-358 GCF_030910085.1 Stenotrophomonas maltophilia group sp. RNC7
GGTGTCATAAATCCATCCCTTTTTACTACATTTCACTAAAAAACGACTGTGTTTAAAACCCAACCGCTCACTTACTTTTTAATTTTTCTTTTTCCTATTCTCTAATCGCACAATTTCATGAAGCGTTACCATCAATGTACACTTATTAAGATCATATAATTTTATATAACACTACATATATTAATTAGCATTTCGCTGTTCAATCTAGTAATGAATTTATACACCTTTTTATTTTTTCAGTACACATAAACACATCAGAAATTCACTTTTAATACAACAAGCTATATATTTACTTTCAGCACTAGATCAACTTCAATCGCTTTAATATTTCTAATAAAACACTAATTAATATAATTAT
>NZ_JAVFVN010000555.1:0-320 GCF_030910085.1 Stenotrophomonas maltophilia group sp. RNC7
GCAACTACTTCAACCCATCGGGAGAATTGACATGAACGGCAAGCACAGGACCTGGGCGTTTGCCCTGCTGGTGGCCGCCGCGATCGCGGTGCAGGGCTGCGGCCAGGAAACGGCGCCAGCGCCCAATGGGGCGCAACCGTCGCCGTCGTCCGGCGCGGCGGCGCCGCCGGCCTATGCCGCCATCACGGTGCGGCACAAGCTCGGCGTCACCGTCATCGACAGGCAGCCCGAGCGCGTGGTGGCGCTGGATATGAACGAGGTCGACTTCCTGGACCTGCTGGGCGTGCCCGTGGCCGGCATGCCCAAGGACTTCGTGCCGC
>NZ_JAVFVN010000602.1:0-354 GCF_030910085.1 Stenotrophomonas maltophilia group sp. RNC7
TGGAAGCCATACCGGCCGCGTTCTCCGAGCACCTCGCCCTGGCGATGCTGATCGACGTCCCGGCCGACGCCGTGCGCGGACCCGCCCCCCTGGTAGGTGCGGGCCGGTGGTCCGCACCCTTAGCGCCGGCCCCCGCCTGGCCCCCCCAAAAACACGGCCAGAACCACATAATACCCACCCTCCCCATTTTTCAGGCGGTTGCCGACCCCATCAAACCCCCCCCCGTAAAAGTGCATCCCCCCCAGGCGACCACCCAGCACCCCATCCCCACCCACAGCAAACCCAGCACGTGCTCGTGCACCCGCACCAACCCCCCCACCCCCGCCACCCCCCGCACCAAGCAGATAAAGATGC
>NZ_JAVFVN010000618.1:0-305 GCF_030910085.1 Stenotrophomonas maltophilia group sp. RNC7
CTATAAGTACATCATATCCATTGTCTTGCATACTCTCTATAGCTGTGTCTTTTCTATCAGTATGAATAACAAAAGATGAATTTGGATAATTCTTTTTAATTTCATCCAAAGCAACTTTAACCATTGCAAAAGATCCTTGATTTTTTATATCTGGTACGCCCGTTACGAATACTTTCAAATTAACCTCTCCTATCATCTTAAATAGCTAAAAAGATATTTTCTTTAATCTAATCATACCCAGTTATATTTTTTCTCTCTATACCCATTTTCTTTTTAATTTTATAATAAAAACCCTGGTTTTCTAA
>NZ_JAVFVN010000621.1:0-445 GCF_030910085.1 Stenotrophomonas maltophilia group sp. RNC7
AAATATATCGATCAATAAATTCTTTTTGCTCATTCTTTCCTGTATTCTCATTGTTTGTTGTCATATTATGGATTTCATTTAAAAAATCAACATCTACCATAGAAATATTACTATTGTCGCTGTATACACCTACACCAGCAATTAAGTTATTGATGTTCGGAAATGTCAATTCCCCTTCGTCTACCGTAAAATCTATTCTTATGAAAAGTCGTTCTGTTCTTCTTCCATCATTATTTGGATCTATGTAATAAAGTTCCCTATTTCTGTGATATAACGTATTTTCGTTAAACCAATCCTCCTCATCCCTCGATTCTGGATACAGGCTGATATTCCACACTAAAGGCTTCAGCTTTTCATCTTCATTTCCATTGCTCTCTTGCGTAATTTTCGTAGGCTCCTCTGCAAAAACAACTGGCGCTAAAGCACCTAGAATCATTAAAGATGC
>NZ_JAVFVN010000726.1:0-541 GCF_030910085.1 Stenotrophomonas maltophilia group sp. RNC7
AATATGACTTCATCATACGTATCATGTTTCACATGTTGTTCATAATGATCCATTTTCAAAATTTGTTTTTCTAATTTGTTTTGTAATCCTAATATCCGTTTTGAATTTGGATTTATATCTGGAATACAAAGTAGTTTTTCTAGTTTTGTGCTTGTTTTCTCAAAACGGGATTTCCATAATTCGAAATACTCTATCATTAATGCTTTTCTAGATTTGATTAATTGAACGGCTTCCGCTACGGCATCTTTTGCTACACGAATATTAGTATTTGTTTTTGCAGAAAGAATTTTTTCAAGAGAACCGACTGCCATTCCTTCTTGTAATCTTTTATATGCATAACGAATCATAAATGAATATTTATAACTTTCTGTATCAATAATGAATTGATCTTGTGCTGATAAATCAACCAAACAAGCAGGAATCGTCGTTTTCATCTTGTTTTCCTCCTTTCCTAACCGTACACCCTTTTTTCTATATTATGCCAAATGTTATTAGGATATGCAACTAATCTGTACATTACTAGTTTTTATATATTTTTATT
>NZ_JAVFVN010000567.1:0-502 GCF_030910085.1 Stenotrophomonas maltophilia group sp. RNC7
TATTGATGTCGTAAAGCATAACCACTCTTTTTCCATTGGCATTTTCGCTAGTCCACACTACCTTACCACTGGCAATTCGTGGCTCTTGATGTCGCCCTACTCCGTCAGATATCTTATCTCTAGATCCTGTATCCATATTGTAAAGATAGATATTAAAATCTTCTCCTATACCTTTTTCCTGCCATACGATGTACTGAGCCCAAATATCTGGATACCCCTGAACATTAGCATCATCAGTAATGTTATTTTCTTTATTTGTTTCAGTGTTTAAATGATAAATATCCCATTGTCCACCTTTATAACCCATCCATACCATGTTATTCCCTTGGACACGTATTCTACCATCTGGTTTTGTACTAAAAACTACCGACTCTGCTCTTACAAAGGACGTAAGTAAAGATGCTAAAAGTAGTGTAATTATTAGTGTTCTACTCATTCTTTTTTTCAATGACTTCATTCTCTCCTCTCTCATGTACACCTTTCTTTTTGGGCACAAAAAAAC
>NZ_JAVFVN010000755.1:0-308 GCF_030910085.1 Stenotrophomonas maltophilia group sp. RNC7
ATTGATCCAGAATTCCAGTGACCGCGTAATGCAAAACGCGGTAGCGAGCCCGGCCGACAGTCCTATTGCTGTCGGCGCATCCGCCCGAATGCCTCATTGTCGACGTCCGGTATGAATGCAGGGCCGACCATCCGAATATGCTGAACCGGCGCCGGGCGGAACTGCGTGAGTGGAATTTCCGCCACGGCGGTCGCGTCTTCTTCGGGTCTGGTGTCGGGGAGGGGGATTTCTACGTCTTTCAACTGTTTGGGCCGCTTGCGTGCCGCATGGAGCTGCGCGACCTTGGCAACATAGCCGTTCCAATCGCA
>NZ_JAVFVN010000049.1:0-478 GCF_030910085.1 Stenotrophomonas maltophilia group sp. RNC7
CGGTGCCCTGCTGAAGCGGGGCTGGCCGGGGTGACTAGTCACTCTGCCGCGCCCGCCCTGTGCCACCGGCGAATGGTCGGCGCGGCGGGCGACCACTAAAGTGATTTTGACAGCACGGATTGCAGTACGCGCCGGCCGCGCCGGCGCTCTTGGAGAAACGCAATGAGTCATTTTCTGGACCGGTTGAAGTTCATGTCGCGGGTGAAATCCACCTACGCGGACGGTCACGGGGCAGTGGTCAATGAAGACCGCAAGTGGGAAAACGCCTATCGCGCCCGCTGGCAGCACGACAAGGTGGTGCGCTCGACCCACGGGGTCAATTGCACCGGCTCGTGCTCGTGGAAGGTCTACGTCAAGAACGGCCTGATCACCTGGGAGACCCAGCAGACCGACTACCCGCGCACGCGGCCGGACCTGCCCAACCACGAGCCGCGCGGCTGTCCGCGTGGCGCGTCCTATAGCTGGTACGTCTATTCGG
>NZ_JAVFVN010000575.1:0-411 GCF_030910085.1 Stenotrophomonas maltophilia group sp. RNC7
CTGCGCGCGCGCTCGGGCAACAGGGTGGCAAGCGCCTGCTCGGCGTACTGCCGGGCCAGAATGCGGACTCGGGAGACGTCCCGCTCTCGTTCCAGCTCATGCAGCCGCGAGCCTAGCGTCGGATCGCCCCACCAACCACCCAACGGCGTGACGAGACGCAGGTAGATGGCATTGGCCAATGTCGTGACGCGCTCGCCGCTATAGTCACCAGTGCTGGGGTCGATTTTGGGGTCCATGCGTATATGGTGGTCAGGACGGCGTTGGTGTATCAGGTGAAACACTTCACCGGTCAGCGGATCGGCGCATCGGTTTCACCGCCGCGCGAGTCGATGTGACGGTGTTTCACGACGCTGATGCCGCCTGCGATAACGTCCTCGGACACGACGATCTTGCCGTTGATGCGGGCGGCCT
>NZ_JAVFVN010000579.1:0-529 GCF_030910085.1 Stenotrophomonas maltophilia group sp. RNC7
AATCAGTGGTTAACAAAGTTTCTTAAGCGGTACAACAATGCAATAAACTCTGAGCCAAACATAAACAAAGAAGATAAGGAAAAATATATCTTACCAGTATTATCGCTGCATAAACTACGTCACACCTCTGCAACTTTATTAATAAGTGAAAAGGTTGACATTAGGACAGTAGCTGGCCGCCTAGGTCATGCGCAAACCTCTACAACATTAAACTTCTATAGTCATGCTTTAAGAGCTTCTGATATAAAGGCAGCCTCCACCCTCGAAGATTTACTGAACAGAAAACCAGATACTGGTATAAAAAAAGCTTAAAAATATGAGTAGTGATATATATTAGATGCATATATAAATCAATAAACATTTATTAATGACAGGCTTAATAGTCTGTCTTTTTATATGTTTTTATCTCCATAGCAGACAAATAGTAGACATTTTTATTTTTTTAAACTTAAAAAGAATATAATAAAACCCCTAACTATTGCAATTAGAGGTTTTCTTTGGCGCGCCATGAGGGACTCGAACCCCCAAC
>NZ_JAVFVN010000118.1:0-528 GCF_030910085.1 Stenotrophomonas maltophilia group sp. RNC7
TTATAACTAATTTATCTAACTTTTTTCTAATTGCCCCTTAAAAAATTTAAATATTTGAAGTACATTGTCCTTTATACTTTTAAATCTGCGAAATCTAAGTGAAATGAGGTGAAGATAATTGAAAATATTACTTATGTAATATTTTTCCTAATTCTAGGGATCATTTTCGCAAAAAAAAGCATAAATGATTATAAAAAAGGCGGACACGCTAGCTTCCAAAATATTTTTCTAAGTTGTATTTATATACTTATCTGCATAATAGCAATATTCTCAGACGCCAAGTAAAAGGTTTTATATTTAAAAAAGTGTGATTTTGATATAAATGGTACGATAGAGTTAGCAAATTAGTACTTAGTATAATCACTAACCCTAAAAACAGGTGGTGGTATATGATTTATTCTCCATAAAAGGAAGTGGAATATTGCATAACTCAAAAAACAAACCAGAATTATCTTTAAATAAATACTTTGATAAAACTTATTTACTTGGAACACCTGTACTAATAGATTGGGATCATAAGTATAAAAA
>NZ_JAVFVN010000123.1:0-403 GCF_030910085.1 Stenotrophomonas maltophilia group sp. RNC7
GAGATTGCACAGAATACATACGATGCTTTTACAAGAAAGCACGAGGAACTAAGAGTAATAGAATCTGCACAGATTGGTGAATCCAATATGATTATTATATCTAGAGCATATCCTACAGATGTTCCAGTTGCACCTAGAAAAGTTCTTAATGTGGCTATCGCTGGAGTACTAGGTGTTATGGTAGGAGTATTTGCAGCTTTTGCTATAGAATATTGGCAAGTAAGCGGAGAAGAAAAAAACAAAGCAATCGTAGGATAGTAAACAATTAGGGGTGTGAAGCAATGGGAACGAAAGTACAGAAACAAATTGAGCAACAAAGAAACGGTAAGGTATTAACAGAACAACTTATATTTGTATTAGTTTCTATACTGATAATAGGTGCCCCACTTTTTCGGGGTTTGTT
>NZ_JAVFVN010000131.1:0-347 GCF_030910085.1 Stenotrophomonas maltophilia group sp. RNC7
GGTTTTGTTCCTTTAATGATTTTTTTTTTTTTTGTGGTGGCTGGGGTGTTGGGTTTGGTTTTGGGGTGCCCCCCTCTGGGGGGACCACCAACGGTTTGGTGGTTGTGGGGGCGGGGGGGCCGCCCCCCCCCACCGGGGGGCGGCCCGGCAGGGGGGCGGCGCCCGCGGCCACCCCTCCCCACCCCCCCCCGGCCAACCACAACCGACCCAAACGGCCATCCCAAAACAGGAGCCACACCCCCCATCGGTGGGGGGTGCCTCCGGTTGGGCGGCACGCCTACTTGCCGTCGCTTTCCGCGTCGGCCTCGAACAGATGCATCAGGTCGTTGCGTGCATCACGCGAGGTC
>NZ_JAVFVN010000141.1:0-392 GCF_030910085.1 Stenotrophomonas maltophilia group sp. RNC7
AACAAACATTATCTCCTTTGCTTTGAAGTGGTGCAAATTGCTCAATGCTCATTAAATGATCGAAAAATTTACCACTTTTCTCACATCCAATTATATGAATAGGCCTACCTTGAATTTTAGCAAACTCTAAGAACTCTCTAATATTAGGAACTAATTTGCTGTACTGACTAGAAAGACTTAATGGTCCATCTTTAATAAATAAAGTATTACTAACAAGTTTCTTATCTACATAATTCCAGAGTAATCTTATTGGAGTAAAAATCATTAATGTTTCTAAAATCAACATATAAGCCGAAGCAATACTGTCTGGCGCACTATCTTCTATCATGTCTAGGTGAAAACCTAACATATCAGTCAATAATATTTCTTTTTTACATCCCTTATGTGAACAT
>NZ_JAVFVN010000266.1:0-27841 GCF_030910085.1 Stenotrophomonas maltophilia group sp. RNC7
CCCACCCCGCCTTCGACAGTTTTCCGCGAACTGTTGGAGATGCTCTTGGGGTCAGATCCGTTTTCCGCAGGAAAACGGATCTGACCCCAGAGTTTCATTCGATATCTGACAGATGTGTCGACCAAGGTCGACACCTACCAACAGCCGAGTGAACCTGTCGAAGGTGGGGCGGTGTCGGAGTGCGGGGTGTCAGCCGCATGGATGCGGCTGCCAAGCCTACAGGGACGTACTTGCGGCGTCCCCGCACTCCGGCACCGCCCTGCCATCCCACGGATAGCCCGGTGTTGCTGTTGCTTCGGCCGTTGCCGTTGCCTCTGCAGGTGCAGGGCTGCAAGCCCTGCCGAACCCCCTCAAATGTCTGTGGGAGCCAGCCCGTACTGCTCGGCAAAGCGTTTGCTGAAGCTGGCCGCAGACCGGTAGCCCGCGCGTGCGGCTACGGTCTTCAGCGGCAGGTCGGTGGTGTAGAGCAACTGCATGCCATGCGCCAGCCGGGCCTCGGTGAGCAGCTGGCGCAGGCTGGTGTCCTCGGCGGCGAGCCGACGGCGCAGGGTCGCGCCGCTCAGCGCGAACAGCGCTTCCACATCACGCGATTGCCAGTCGCGAGCCGGCTCGGCGGCGATGCGGTCGCGGATCTGTTCGCCCAGACTCGGCGCCTGCGGCAGCAGCAGGTTGCCGTGGCCCTGCCGGCACAGGGTCAGTACCAACGAGGCCAGGGCCAGCCGCGCTTCGCTGTAACGGCCGTCCTGCAGCGATTGCCGCCACTGGCGCAGCACCACGCCATGATCGATCAACGGCAGTCGCGCCATCGCATGACCGGCGGCGGGAAGCTCCCCGCTCCACAGCGTACGTGCGGCCGCCAGCACTTCGGCA
Organism: Stenotrophomonas maltophilia group sp. RNC7; assembly: GCF_030910085.1. Classification (NCBI taxonomy): domain Bacteria; kingdom Pseudomonadati; phylum Pseudomonadota; class Gammaproteobacteria; order Lysobacterales; family Lysobacteraceae; genus Stenotrophomonas; species Stenotrophomonas maltophilia group sp. RNC7. Next base: position 871 of record NZ_JAVFVN010000266.1, read on the forward strand.
CACAGCGGCACGATGGCGCTGAGGTAGCGCCCACTGCGTGGGTCGGGGGTGTTGACCACATCGATGCGGCAGCGCTGGGTCAGCAGCAGGATGTCGCCGGGGATGAACTCCAGCGACTGGTGCGCGGTACGCACCTGCTTGCGGCCTTCCAGCAGGATCGCGAACTGTGGTTGTGGAATCTCCACCGAGCTGGCGCCATGTTCGCGCCGAGCGGTGATGCACGCATAACCTTCGGCGCGTGCGCAGCCGGCCAGGCTGGCCATCTCGGCCAGCAGTGCGGTGGCCGGTGGCAGCATGGCGGTCATGACACGTGGGCACCGAACAGGCGACCGACGCCGGCCGCCGCGGCCATCGCCAATGCGCCCCAGAACATCACCCGGATCGCGCCGCGAACCGGCGGTGCGCCGCCGGCCCTGGCCGCCACTGCGCCGGTCAGGCACAGGCCGAGCAGGGTACTGGCCGTGGTCATCAGTGCGACCCTGTCGACCGGCGCGAGCAGGGCGGTCAGCACCGGGAGCGCCGCGCCGCAGGTGAACGCACCGGCCGAGGCCAGCGCTGCCTGCAGCGGGCGGGCGCGCAGGGTATCGGTGATGCCCAGTTCGTCGCGGGCGTGGGCACCCAGCGCATCATGGGCGGTGAGCTGTTCGGCCACCTGCCGTGCCAGCGCAGGCTCCAGGCCGCGGTGGCGGTAGATCGAAGCCAGCTCCTCCAGCTCGCTGTGCGGATTTTCGCGCAGCTCGCGCCTTTCCATTGCCAGGTCTGCGTCCTCGGTGTCGGCCTGGGTCTGTACCGAGACGTACTCGCCGGCGGCCATCGACATCGCGCCGGCCACGGTGCCGGCCACGCCGGTGGCGAGGATGGTGGTAGCGGAGGCGCCGCCGGCGGCCACGCCCACCACCAGGCCGGCCACCGAGACGATGCCATCATTGGCGCCCAGCACGGCGGCACGCAGCCAGCCGACGCGCTCGGAGCGGTGCAGTTCGGGGTGTCGTGAATGGCGGCTCATGACGTTGAGTGTACGAGGGTCAAGAGGGCGTCGGTAGGATGCTGAAACCCGTCACCGTCGCATGACGCAACGAGGTGCCACGCTATAGTGCGCCCTTGCGATGGAAGGCCGCGAGCCCCACATCCCCCGCCACCGTCCAGCGAGCCTTCCCCTTGTCGAGCCCCAGCCACGTCGCCGATACCCCCATTACCGACCGCTCGCAGCTGGTGGAGGTGATCGCCTCCGGCGAGAAGCCCCGCGCGCAGTGGCGCATCGGCACCGAGCACGAGAAGTTCGGGTTCCGCCTGGATGACCTGCGCCCGCCGACCTTCGAGGGGGAGCGCGGCATCGAAGCACTGCTCAACGGCCTGGTCCGCTTCGGCTGGGAGCCGGTACAGGAGAATGGCCGCACCATCGCCCTGCTGCGCGATGGGGCCTCGGTGACGCTGGAACCGGCCGGCCAGCTGGAGCTGTCCGGTGCGGCGCTGGAGACCATCCACCAGACCTGCGTGGAGACCGGCACCCACCTCAACGAAGTGGCGCAGGTGGCCGGCGAACTGCAGCTGGGCTTCCTCGGCATGGGCTTCCAGCCGAAGTGGAAGCGCGATGAAATGCCGTGGATGCCGAAGGGCCGCTACAAGATCATGCGTTCGTACATGCCCAAGGTCGGTTCGCTGGGCCTGGACATGATGACCCGCACCTGCACGGTGCAGGTGAACCTGGACTACGCCACCGAAGCGGACATGGTGAAGAAGTTCCGCGTGTCGCTGGCGCTGCAGCCGATCGCCACCGCGCTGTTCGCCGATTCGCCGTTCACCGAAGGCAAGCCGAACGGCTACCTGAGCTATCGCTCGCACATCTGGACCGACACCGACGCCGACCGCACCGGCATGCTCGACTTCGTGTTCGAGGATGGATTCGGCTACGAGCGCTATGTCGATTACCTGCTCGACGTGCCGATGTACTTCTCCTATCGCGACGGCACCTACCACGACGCCAGCGGGCAGAGTTTCCGCGACTTCATGCAGGGCAAGCTGCCGGTGCTGCCGGGCGCGTTGCCGACCCTGCGCGACTGGTCGGACCACATGACCACCGCGTTCCCGGAAGTGCGCCTGAAGAAGTACCTGGAAATGCGCGGCGCCGATGGTGGCCCGTGGAGCCGCCTGTGTGCGCTGCCGGCGTTCTGGGTGGGCCTGCTGTACGACGACACGGCGCTGGACGCTGCCTGGGACCTGGTGCGTGACTTCACCCTGGCCGAGCGCCATGCGCTGCGTGACGGCGTGCCGAAGCATGCAATGAACCTGCCGTTCCGCAACGGCACGGTGCGCGACCTGGCCCGGGAAGCGGTCAGGATTTCCGTGGAAGGCCTCAAGCGCCGTGCGGCGCGCAATGCCGATGGCCAGGACGAGAGCAAGTTCCTGGACGTGCTGCAGGAGATCGTCGAATCCGGCCTGACCCCGGCCGAGCGCAAGCTGGCGCTGTTCCATGGCCGCTGGCATGGTGACGTCGATCCGGTGTTCCGCGAGTTCGCGTACTGACCGTCATGCGGGGTTGCCGGCCAGCGGCCGGCACTACCCAAAAGAAAAACCCCGGCATTGCCGGGGTTTTTCATTTCCAGATCCGTCTTGGCTCAGGCCGCGTTCTTCAACGTCGCCATGTCGATCACGAAGCGGTAGCGCACATCGTTCTTCGCCATGCGCTCCCAGGCTTCGTTGACGTTCCTGATGTCGATCATCTCCACATCGCTGACGATGCCGTGCTCGGCACAGAAGTCCATCATTTCCTGGGTTTCGGCCATGCCGCCGATCGCCGAGCCGGTCAGGTGCTTGCGGCCGAAGATCACGCTGCCGCCGGTCAGCGGCGGGTCCAGTTCGGTCAGCACGCCCACCAGGCACATGGTGGCTTCGCGCTTGAGCAGGCCCATGTACGGATTGGTGTCATGGCTGACCGGGATGGTATTGAGCAGGAAGTCGAAGCTGCCGGCGTGCGCCTTCATCTGCGCCGCATCGCGCGAGACCAGCACCTCATCGGCGCCCAGGCGCTTGGCATCGGCGCCCTTTTCCGGGGTGGTGGTGATCATCACCACGTGCGCGCCGAGCGCCTTGGCGAACTTCACGCCCATGTGGCCGAGGCCGCCGAGGCCGATCACGCCGACCTTCTGGCCCGGGCCGACCTTCCAATGGCGCAGCGGCGACCACGTGGTAATCCCGGCGCACAGCAGCGGTGCGGCCGCCTTCAGGTCGAGGGTATCGGAGACCTTCACCACGAAGCGCTGCTCTACCACCACGTGGTCGGAATAGCCGCCGTAGGTCGGTGCGCCGCTTTCGCGTTCACGGCCGTTGTAGGTCCAGGTCGCGCCCTCGGCGCAGTACTGCTCCAGGTCGTGCTGGCAGGCGTCGCAGTGGCGGCAGGAGTCGACCATACAACCCACGCCGGCGTGGTCGCCGACCTTGAAGCGGGTGACGTTGCTGCCGACCTCGGTGACGCGGCCGATGATCTCGTGGCCCGGCACCATCGGGTAGATCGAGCCACCCCAGTCATCGCGGGCCTGGTGCAGGTCGGAGTGGCAGATGCCGCTGTAGAGGATCTCGATGCGCACATCGTCGGGACCGACCGCACGGCGTTCGAACTCATAGGGGACCAGCGGAGCGGTATGGGAATGGGCGGCGTAACCACGGGCGAGGGACATGGGGAATCCTTGGCAGGGTTTATCGAAAGGCGCTTTACAATACGCCGCGTTCCCAATGGCAAGAAGCGTGGATATCGGCATGATTCATCAAGTGAAACTGCACAATCATGGCCACTGACAACCTTTCTCACCTGGCCGCGTTCGCCGCAGTCGCCCGTCACCGCAGCTTCCGCCGCGCTGGCGCCGAGCTGGCGCTGTCGACCTCGGCGGTGAGCTATGCGATCCGCGCGCTGGAAGAACGACTGGGCGTGGGCCTGTTCCACCGCACCACGCGCAGCGTGGCCCTGACCGAGGCCGGGCAGCGCCTGCTGGAGCGCTTGCAGCCGGCGCTGGGGCAGGTGCATGACGCGCTGGAAGAAATGAACCACTTCCGCGCCGCCCCGGCCGGCCTGCTGCGCATCAACGCCACCCGCGCGGCGGTGGCGACCCAGCTGCGGCCGCGGCTGGCGCGCTTCCTGCACGCTCACCCCGATGTGCGCGTCGAGCTGACCGAAAATGATGGGCTGGTCGACATCGTCGCCGAGGGCTACGACGCCGGCGTGCGCCTGCACGAGTTCGTGCCCGAGGACATGGTGGCGGTGCCGATGGGGCCGCCGCTGCGTGGGCTGATCGTCGGCTCGCCGGATTACCTGCGGCGGCATCCGGCGCCGCTGCATCCGCGCGACCTGGCCGCGCATGAATGCATCCGCTTCCGCTTTGCCAGCGGGCATCTGTACAAGTGGCAGTTCGAGCGCGGTGGGCAGGCGCTGGAAATCGACGTGCCCGGACGGCTGACGCTGAGCGAGCAGGGCACCGTGGTCGGCGCGGTGCTTGATGGCATCGGCCTGGCCTACGTGCTGGAAGACACCGCGCGGCCGTATATCGAATCGGGGCAGATGGTGGCGGTGCTGGAAGACTGGAGCGAACCGTTCGCCGGGTTTGCGCTGTACTACCCGAAGCAACGGCAGATGCCCGGTGCGTTGCGTGCGTTCGTGGATATGTTGCGGGAGTGAGGTGCGGTGGTTTGCATCCACGCCGTGCGTGGATCTACTGCCGAACGACAACCTCCACGCGTTGCTTGAAGCGGATCAGTAGATCCGCGCCATGCGTGGATTGGCGCCCGCGACGCAGCCAGCAATTCATTCGACCAGCGCGTCGTAGCCTTCGCCACTGAACTGGATCAGGCAGAAGCCGTGCCCGAACGGATCGGCCAGCACGGCGATACGGCCCCAGCGGCGCTCGCGCACCGGTTGCTCGAGCATCGCCCCGGCCGCGACCGCACGCATCAACGCGGCATCGATGTCCTCCACCACCCAGTCCAGGTGCAGCGGGGTCCAGTGGCGCTCGTAGTCACGCACGTCGCCGTCTTCGGTGGCGGCGCTGCCAGCCTCGTTCTGCAGCAGATAGAGCGGTGTTGGCCCACCGAGCAGTTCCACCGCGCCGGTACCGAGCCGACGACCGATGCGCAATCCAAATGAGGCCAGGTAGAACGCTTCGGCGGCGGCCAGGTCGGGCACGTCGATGTTGATGATGAAGTTGCGGGCAGTGGCGTTCATGGCAGTGATTTCCAGCATCCGGTGATTGCAGTCTAGTCCCGCCACCTGTTGCTGCCGGTTCATCTCCTGCGAGGATTCGGGCAAGCTGGGCGACCTCTATCGACAAGGACTTCCATGAGCGCGCTATCCGACATCGAACAGGCCACCGGCCAGGCCTTCCCGCCCCTGTTCAAGCAGTTGCATGCAGCGGGTCGGTTGAGCTGGGGCAGTCCGCATTCGGAATGGTCCGAGGTGGTGTTCCCGACGCTGCAGGCGGATCCGCCGGTGCTGCTGTACGCGCAGGAATACGAACCACTGGAACACGATGAGCTGCTCGAAGCGTGGCAGGAGCTGACCGCCGAGGATCATTACAATCCCCTGCGTCCCGACCTGCAGCTCCTGCCGTTTGCGCGGACCGGCGGCGGCGACAGCTACTGCTTCTGGAGCAACGCGCCCGGTGTTGCCGAGCCGCCCGTCGTGCTGGTGTGGCATGACGATGATCGTGCCGATGTGCTGGCCGCCAACTACCAGGATTTCCTGTTCCGCAAGATGGTCGAAGCGGTTGCCGACTACCAAGCGCCGTATACGCTGCTGTCGCACGGCGAGCTGGCCGGCAATCTGCAGCGCTGGCTGCAGAGCCACCAGTCGTTCCTGCGCGGCGACCAGTTCGCGGCGTTGCAGCGGTTGTTCGCCCGCGTTGACGATATTGAAGAAGGAAACATCAGCGAAGACGACGCACAGGCCATCGTCGTTGAAGTGATCGGCTTCGAGCGGTTGGACGAGTCGTTCGCTTACGTGCGCGAGGAGGCTTGAACCAAGGGTCGGAGCCGCACCTGTGGCGGGGATCCGACCCCGTGCGGGATCAGCCTGCGGCCGGGTAATCGAGGTAGCCTGCCTCGCCGCCCCCGTAATAGGTGCTGCGGTCCGGCGTGGCCAGCGCGACGTTGCGCTGCAGGCGCTCGACCAGATCCGGGTTGGCGATGAACGGCTGGCCAAACGCGGCCAGGTCGATGGTGCCAGCTTCGACCAGCTGCAGGGCGCGTTCGCGGGTCATGCCACCTGCCAGGATGACGGTGCCGCCGTAGGCCTGCTTGAACTGCCGCAGGAACACCTCGCCCAGCACCGACTGGCCCGCCTGCAGGTTGTCGTTGAGATGCACATAGGCCAGGCCGCGCTTGCCCAGCTCCTCGGCCAGGTACAGGTAGGTGGCCTCGTTGTCGGGGTAGAACGGCATGTCGAAGGTGAGGTTGTTCGGCGCCAGGCGCACGCCGATCCGCTGCGCACCGATGCGCTGGGTCATCGCATCGACGGTCTCCAGGATCAAGCGCGCACGATTGGGCAGCGAGCCGCCATAGCGGTCCTCGCGCTGGTTGATGAGCGGGTTGAGGAACTGTTCGAACAGGTAGCCGTTGGCGGCATGCAGTTCGATGCCATCGAAACCGGCGGCGATGGCGTTGTCGGCGCCGCGCGCGAAGTCGTCGACGATGCCGGGGATCTCTTCGGTGGCCAGCGCACGTGCCGGGGTGGGATCGGCGTGGCCGCGGCTGCCGTCGTCCAGATAGACGAACGAGGTGTTCTTCGGTGCGCTGGCGACCGGCCGGGTACCGGCGCTTACCGGTTGACCACCGTCGGGCTGCAGCGAGTAATGCGACATGCGGCCGACGTGCCAGAGCTGGGCGAAGATCGTGCCCTGTGCGGCATGCACCGCCTCGGTGACGAGCTTCCACCCGGCGACCTGCTCGGCCGACCAGATACCCGGCACGTCAATGTAACCCTGGCCCTGCGGCGAGACCGGGGTGCCTTCACTGATGATCAGGCCCGCGCTGGCGCGCTGCCGGTAGTACTGCGCGGTGAGTTCATTGGCCACCGCGCCGGGGTTGCGGGCGCGGGTCATCGGGGCCATCACGATGCGGTTGCGCAGGGCGATGTCTGCCAGATCGAAGGGGCGGAACAGGGCGGCGGTCATGTCGGTCATCTTGATGCGGGGAGGAGGCGCCAGCGGCGCGATGCACACAGAATGGAGTTGACATGCAGGCGCATAAAGCGCTTCGATCTCCCCAAGTGCGGGACTATTTGTCCCCAATGGAGCGCGATAGATGCTGCCGCTGGAATCATTGAATGGCCTGGTCACGTTCGTTACCACGGCCCGCTCAGGCAGCTTCACCGAGGCTGCCGACGCGCTGGGCATCTCACGCTCGGCGGTCGGCAAGGCCATCGCCCGGCTGGAAGCGCGGCTGGGCGTGCGCCTGTTCCACCGCACCACGCGGCGCATCGCGCTGACCACCGACGGTGAGGCGTACTACGCATCGTGTGCGGCGGCGCTGGAAGAAATCTCCGCCGCCGAGGCCTGCCTGGGGTCGGCCGGCCTGCCCAGCGGTCGGCTGCGCATCGACATGCCATCCTCGTTCGGGCGCCTGGTGGTACTGCCGGTGCTGCTGCGCCTGTGCCGGCAATACCCGGACCTGCAACTGACGATGACCTTCACCGATCACTTCGTCGATCCGGTCGAAGAGGGCATCGACCTGCTGATCCGCTTCGGCGGATTGCACCAGGCCGAGCATCTGGTCGCGCGCCGGCTGGGTCGCCAACGACTGGTCACCTGCGCATCGCCGGAGTACCTGCAGGCGCATGGCGTGCCGGCCTCCGTGGAGGATCTGGCGCAGCACCGCAGCGTCGTTGGTTTCCGCCACGGCCAGCCGGTGGCGTGGCGGATCGGCAGGGACGATGCCGAGGGAACGTTCATCCCGAATGCGACCTATCAGCTCAACGATGGTGACGCGGTGATCGATGCGGCCATCGCTGGGCTGGGCATCTGCCAGATGCCCGTTTCACTGGTACGCCGTCATCTGGAATCCGGGGCGCTGCAATCGGTGCTGGATGCGCACATGCAGCGGCATATCGACATCCATGCGCTGTGGCCACCGACCCGCCACCTGCGGCCCAAGGTGCGCTACGTGGTGGATGAGCTGGCGCGGTTGGCGGCTCAGGGCGTGTTTGATTGAGCGTAGGGCATCAGTAGTTGATGATCCGGGCGGACGTGTCTTCGCCTTCCTGAAGTGCTTCAAACACCTCGGCCAGAAGCGCGATCAGATCGCGCCCATGTGAGGTGACGAAGTAGGTCGCCAGGCTGTCGATGTCGCCAGCGATATCGTCTCCCCACGGTGGACGCTGGGTTCTATCCTCGAACGACCATATGACACGGGCTGGCGCATGCTCGGCCAGCTCTCGGCGGACCCTATGTAGTTCGGCCAGCGCGGCGGCAGCATCTGATTGCTGCAGTCTGCCGGCGTATAGCTGATTCAAGAGGATTGGGAATCGACTTCCCCAGCCATTCGGCTCCAGGTTGCCGGATATGGTCGAGAAGAAGGCATAGAGAAACGCGCCACTGCCGATCTCATCGGTGATGCGCCCGAGTTGGATGCCAACACCCATTGCCTGGTTCCTGATTCTGCCGATCCTACAGCATGCCCCGATGCGTTAACGGTAGAAGCGCAATTGCTCTAATTGATTGATATGAAAGGATTCAACGGCACTATTGCGGAGACGGGAGATGCCATTTCCGTCACTTTGACAATACGCATGTATACTATCCCCCAGTATAGTTCCGAACTGGCCCGCCATGCCGCACTCCCCCGAAGAGAAGAAGAAGGTCCTGGCCCGCGTGCGCCGCATCCGCGGCCAGTGCGATGCGCTTGACCGCGCGCTGGAAGCTGGCGCCGACTGCGGGCCGGTGCTGCAGCAGATCGCCGCCATCCGTGGCGCGGTCAACGGCCTGATGTCCGAGGTGATGGAGGCCCATCTGCGCGAGGAATTCGGCCAGCCCGCCGCCTCCGACGAACAACGCGCCGAACGCGTGCGCGACATGAGCGCGTTGATCCGCTCGTACCTGAAGTAAACGACGGCGCAACATGGCGCCGCCCATCCTGTCATTGCCTGTCTCTGGAGAGTCCACCCATGAAGTCCCGTGCCGCCGTCGCCTTTGGTCCCGGCCAGCCGCTGCAGATCGTCGAGATCGACGTCGCCCCGCCGAAGAAGGGCGAAGTGCTGGTGAAGATTACCCACACCGGTGTCTGCCACACCGACGCGTTCACCCTGTCCGGCGATGACCCGGAAGGCCTGTTCCCGGTGGTGCTGGGCCATGAAGGCGCCGGCATCGTGGTGGAAGTGGGCGAGGGCGTGACCAGCGTCAAGCCGGGCGACCACGTGATTCCGCTGTATACCGCCGAGTGCGGCGAGTGCCTGTTCTGCAAGAGCGGCAAGACCAACCTGTGCGTGGCCGTGCGCGCCACCCAGGGCAAGGGCGTGATGCCCGATGGCACCAGCCGCTTCAGCTACAACGGCGAGCCGCTGTATCACTACATGGGCTGCTCGACCTTCAGCGAGTACACCGTTGTTGCCGAAGTCTCGCTGGCGAAGATCAATCCGGACGCCAACCCGGAGCATGTCTGCCTGCTCGGCTGCGGCGTCACCACCGGCATCGGTGCGGTGCACAACACCGCCAAGGTGCAGGAAGGCGACAGCGTGGCGGTGTTCGGCCTGGGTGGCATCGGCCTGGCGGTGATCCAGGGTGCGCGCCAGGCCAAGGCCGGCCGCATCATCGCGGTGGACACCAATCCGTCCAAGTTCGAACTGGCGCGCGAATTCGGCGCCACCGACTGCATCAACCCGAAGGACTTCGACAAGCCGATCCAGCAGGTCATCGTGGAAATGACCACCTGGGGTGTGGACCACAGCTTCGAGTGCATCGGCAACGTCAACGTGATGCGCGCGGCGCTGGAATGCGCGCACCGTGGCTGGGGCCAGAGCGTGGTGATCGGCGTGGCCGGTGCCGGGCAGGAGATCTCCACCCGCCCGTTCCAGCTGGTGACCGGTCGCAAGTGGATGGGCACTGCCTTCGGTGGCGTGAAGGGCCGCAGCCAGCTGCCGGGCATGGTCGAGGACGCGATGAAGGGCGACATCGAACTGGCCCCGTTCGTCACTCACACCATGGACCTGGACAAGATCAACGACGCCTTCGACCTGATGCATGAAGGCAAGTCGATCCGTTCGGTGGTCCACTACTGAGGCGCGGCGTGGGCTGGTTCGATGCCTTGCGCAGGCCGCGTGCGGAAGATCCGCGCGCGGCGCTGGTCGACCCGATCGAGCAGGCGTTGCGTGCGCTAGGCTGGGTCGACGGCGAGGTGGGGCCACCGCGTGCGGTGACTTCGGCCTTCGGCAGCGACAATGGCATGCCGTTCGAGCAGTGGCTTGCGCAGGTATTCCTGCCGCGCCTGCACGAAGCCCGCGCCGACGGCCAGTGGCCACCGCGCAGCGACGTGGCGGTGGCGGCGTACCGCAATCTGGATGGCCAGCCTGGCGTCGAATCGCTTCTGCGCCTGCTGTCGCAGCTGGATGAGTTGATCAACACACGTGACGGCTGACGCCGCCGCGCAGGAGAGCACCATGGAACGCATTGAACACCGCGCCTGTTTCGGCGGCTGGCAGGACGTCTACCGGCACCATTCCACCACGCTGGGCTGCGACATGCAGTTCGCCGTGTACCTGCCGCCGCAGGCGGAAACGCAGAAGCTGCCGGTGCTGTATTGGCTGAGCGGCCTGACCTGCACCGAGCAGAATTTCATCACCAAGGCCGGCGCGCAGCGCTATGCGGCCGAGCACGGTGTGATCATCGTCGCGCCGGATACCAGCCCGCGCGGTGATGACGTGGCCGATGCCGAAGGCTACGACCTGGGCAAGGGGGCAGGCTTCTACCTCAATGCCACCCGTGCTCCGTGGGCGAAGCACTACCGCATGCACGACTACGTGGCGCAGGAACTGCCGGCGCTGATCGAGGCGAACTTCGCGGTGACCGATGCACGCGCGATCAGCGGCCATTCGATGGGCGGCCATGGTGCGCTGGTGATCGCGCTGCGCAACCCGGGGCGCTATCGCAGTGTGTCGGCATTCTCGCCGATCGTCGCGCCCAGCCGTGTACCGTGGGGGCAGAAGGCGTTCACGGCTTATCTGGGCGACAACCCGACCGACTGGGCGCAGTGGGATACGTGCGCGCTGCTGGAGGCGGCCAGCGAGCGCCTGCCGCTGCTGGTCGACCAGGGCGAGGCGGACGAGTTCCTGCAGACCCAGCTGCAGCCGCAGCGCCTGCAGGAGGCCTGCGCGGCCGCCGGCCATCCGCTGACCCTGCGCCTGCAGCCGGGTTACGACCACAGCTACTATTTCATCGCCAGCTTCATCGGCGAGCACATCGCCCACCACGCCCGCGCCCTGCACGCCTGAGGGCTCTCCGGTAGTGCCGGCCGCTGGCCGCCGGCAACCCGCAGCCCTGCAATTCCCTGGGATTGCCGGCCAGCGGCCGGCACTACCATGGTGATGCACGCGGAGTGTCGTTTTGCCGCAGTGGATCACGCCGCTGTGGCGTGCCGGCGCGCTATCGTGCGCTCAGACGGCCTTGCGGATCGGGGGGATGCATGCCGGTAGTGCTGGCGCTGCTGTACGTGCTCTGCCATGGGCTGGCCGTGGCGTTCTGGCCGAGCCCGGCGGGCGTGGGCTCTTTCCTGTTCCTGACCGGCGCACCGCTGCTGGCCGCCGCCGCGTGCCTGGTGCGGGCGCAACGTGACCGCGCCGCTCTGGGCTGGCGTTCTACCGCGATGGCACTGCTGCTGTGGGCCGGTGGCATGACGTTCAACATGGTGGATGCGCTGGGCGCCGGCCGGGCTGACTTCACCCCACGCATCAGCCTGTTGTTGTACGTGCTGTATGGCGTGCCGCTGGTGTTCATCCTGGCCCGGGCACGCCGCGAGCGCCCGAGCATCAGCCTGATCGACGCGGCGATGGCGGCGCTGCTGGGTGTGCTGTTCTTCGCGCACACCGCATCGTTCGCCGCCCGTGTCGAGGTCGACGCCCATGCCATGTCCAACATGCAGCGCATGTTCGACATCCAGAACCTGTGTATCGCCGCGTTCGCCGTGGTGCGATGGCTGGCCGGCGATGTGCCCGAACGGCGCAGGTTCTTCCGTGCACTGGCGTTGTACGCACTGGCCTATCTGCTGGTGGCCTACTACATCAACCACTACACCTCCGATGATGCATTCGGTGCGTTCAACGACCTGCTGATCGACGTCCCTTTTCTGCTGATCGCCTGCATGGCGCTGGACACGGCGCCGGACACAGGCACCACGGCACACCCGCGGCTGGCGAGGACGGTGCAGGCCGCCGGTCCGATCATCCTGCCGTTGCTGCTGCTGGTGGTCGGCACGCTGGTGGTCGATCATGCGCGGCCGTTGGCCGTCGCGGGCTTCGTCGTAGCCACCCTTGGTTTCGGCCTGCGCAGCGTCCTGCTGCAGACCGATCTGCTGGAGCGTCAGGCAGCGCTGGATCAGCTGGCCCGTCAGGACGGCCTGACCGGCGTGGCCAACCGCCGCGAGTTCGACGCACGGCTGACCTCCGAGTGGAATCGCGCACGGCGCAGCGGCACCGAGCTGGGCCTGCTGCTGGTGGATATCGACCACTTCAAGGCCTTCAACGACCGGCACGGCCATCCGGCCGGTGATCGTTGCCTGCAGGCGGTGGCCGGGGTGCTGAAGGGCGTCGCAGGTCGCGGCGGTGACAGCGTTGCGCGTTATGGCGGTGAAGAATTCGCTGTCATCGTGCCTGGAAGCCCACTGTCGGGCGTGCTGGCGCTGGCCGAGCGCCTGCGTGAAGCGGTCGAAGCGCTGCCATTGCCGGAAGGCCCGGTCAGCATCAGCGTCGGCGTGGGCTACCTGCACCCACCGGCGCTGGCCAGTGCCGACCAGCTGCTGGCCGATGCCGATGCCGGCCTGTATGCCGCAAAGCGTGCCGGCCGCAACCGGGTGGTCCTGCATGCGCGCGTGCTGGATGACGAGGGCAACGCGCACGGCACCATGGACTGTTGAGCGGACCGGCCCATGGCGTGCCGCCCGTCCAGGGACATCGCACTCGGTAGTGCCGGCCGGTGGCCGGCATCTCCTCGGTTGTCGGCCAGCGGCCGGCACTACCACGGCGTGGCCTCAACGCACGTCGCGCAGTTCCCAGTGGTGGCCGGCCAGCAGGCGCAGGCGCTGCTTGAACACGTCACTGTCGATACGGGTGGTGGCGACCAGGTTGATGCGCAGGTCCTTCTGCTCGCCGGTCACGGTGGCGTCCGGATCGGTCACGCCCCACTGCGGTTCCACCGCATCCGGGTCGGGTTGCTTGGCTTTCCAGCGCTCGAACAGCGTGCCGCTGCGCAGGGCGTCCTGCAGCTCTTCGGCGAAACCGGCGGCGCCCTGCGAATGGAAGGACAGGTCAGGGTCGTTGCCGCGGGCTTTGGACGGGTCGGGCAGGCTGATGTGGTACTGCGCAGGCATGAAGTTCTCCTTGAAGTGCGGCAAGACTGGCACAACCGCGGTGGAATCGATGTGCAGATTCCAGCCACGGTCGGCCTTCATTCAAACCGGTGTGGCCCATCGGCGAAACCCACCGTGACCGCGCCCTTGCCGACATTGACCATGCCGGTCAGGCTCATCACCGATTCGTACACGGTCACGCCATGGCCGGCGCAGACCTCTTTCAGCTGTGCGTAGCCGGGCAGGGCACGCAGCTCGTCCAGTTCTCCGCCGTAGCTGACGCACACCGTCGGCGTCATCAGCCCGGCACGTACGCGCTGGCCGACCACCGCGAACAGCTTCTGCACGGCGCTGTCGAAGCCCTTGATCTTGGCGACCGGCCCGGTTTCGCCGCGGTAGCCGTGCAGCACCGGCTTGATGTCCAGTGCGCTGCCCAGCGCCGCACTGAGCAGGCCGACGCTGCGGTCGCCCTTGTGCCGGGCGCGCGCACGCATGTAGTACAGATCACGGGTGACCATGTAGCCGTGCACGTTGCCGGCCAGTTCTTCCAGCCGCTCGCGGATCTGCTGCACGCTGGCGCCACTGTCACGCAGGCGAACCGCCTCCACCGCAGTCACCGCCTGCGCGGCGAACAGGTTCTGGGTATCGAGCACGCGCAGCGCGAACGGCGAGTTGTAGCCCGCTGCCTGCCGCACCGGCTTGTAATCGTTGAGGATGGCGAAGCTGGCCTGCAGCGCATTGTCGTGGATCGGGCTGCGGGTCTTGGTGATGGTCATGCAGAACACGTGGTCGTAATCGATCACCAGCTGCTGCAGGAACAGGTCGCGGATCTGGTTGACACTGAAGGGGATGGTCTCCGCCTCGGCACCGTGCTCGGCCACGTGTGCATGCAGGAAACTCAGCGTGGCCTGCTCATCGCGATGATCGGCCAGCACGGCTTCGCCGATGCGGACGGTGATCGGCAGCAGCACGATGTTGTGCTCGGCAATGAAGTCCTGCGGCAGGTCGCAGGCCGAGTCGACGACGATTCCGATGCGCATCCGCGGCTCCCCCTCCAGGGCGGTTGTAGGTTCGGAAACGTGAAATCTATCTCAAATTCTGGCGTGGCGCGCGAGGGAAACGCGCCAGGCCCTGTTCAGCGACTGCGCTGCACGGCCACCGGAAGTTCGGCCAGGCGCTGCCATTCGGGCTGCTGCAGCAGGGCGGGATCGGCCAGCACGGCGGCCATCAACGGATGGGCGTCGTTGCCCCAGAACAGTTCGTCATCGATGGCCAAGGTCGGTACCCCGAACACGCCGGCAGCAATGGCGGCCTCGGTGTTCCTCCGCAGCTGCTCCTTGACCGCGGGGGCCGCGATGGCGCTGGCGACATCCTCGATCCCCAGCCGCGCAGCCGGTTCGCGCAGGGCCTCGGCGCTATCGGCGGCATTGCCGTCGCGCCAGATCCAGTCGAACAGCACGTCCACCGCCTGCACGCTGCCACCGGCGGCCAGGCACAGCCGCAGGGCAGACAACGGGTTGAACGGGTGGCCCGGCGGGAACCGCAGCGGTGTGCCTTCGGCCTGCGCAGTCCACAGCAGCTGGCGGTACATGAAGCGGCGCTTGGCCGGAATCTCGGCCGGCCCGAGGTTGCCCAGGTGATGCAGCACCGCACCGAAGGCGATCGGCACGGTCTGGATCTGTGCGAACTGGGGCAGCTGCTTCAGCTTCTGCCAGTGCAGGTAGGAATAGGGCGAGACGAAGTCGAAGTACCAGCGCAGGGTGGCCATGCGGGTTTCCTTGGATGACTGGAGGTCAGGGCTGCGCGTTGCGCTGCAGGTAGCGGTCGCGCAGTTCGGTCTGGCGCGAGCGCATCGGCATCGCCCGGCCGCCCAGCCAGACCTGTTCGGCATAGTGCGCCACGTCCAGCGGGTCGCCTTCCCACAGCACCAGGTCGGCACGCTTGCCCGGCTCGATGCTGCCGATCTGGTCGGCCACGCCGAACGCCTGCGCCGGCACCCGGGTCAGGCCGGCCAGGCCGTCGGCCCAGGGCAAACCGTTGGCCACGGCATTGCCGGCCAGCTGGCGCATCTTGCGGGCGTTGTGCGAGGCGTCGCCACGCTGCACGAACGAGACCGCCACGCCGGAACGTTGCAGGCGTGCCGCATTTTCCAGCGTGGCGCCGATCTGGTCGAAGCTGGCCGGCAGGTTGGACAACACATCGACGAACACCGGTACCTGTGCGGCGGCCAGCTCCGGCGCCAGCTGCCAGGCTTCGCTGCCACCGGCGATGGCGATCTTCACCTTTTCGCGGGCGGCCCAGCGCAGCAGCTGGCGGATGTCCGCCGCGCGGTCCACCTCCACCACGATGCGGCCCTGGCCGGCCAGGTAGCGGCCCAGCGTGCGGCGCCCGGCCGGCGTCAGCAGCGCGTGCGGTGAGTCCGCGGCAACCTGGCCACGCGCCTCGTCCACCATCTGCTGCAGCAGCATCCATTGCGCTGCACGCGACTGCCCGGTCAGCTCCACTGCGGCCGACCCCAGGCGCAGGAACAGCGCGCGCGGCCCGAGGGGATCGGCGCTGCCGTCCAGCCGCATCACGCCACCCTGGCCTGCAACGAAGCCGCCGCCGGTGGCAGCCCCCAGGGCGGTGAAGCCGATGCCGTCCAGGCGTGCCACCGGGATCAGCACCGAGGCCGGGTTGTACGCCAGGGTGACATCGAACTCGGGGCGCAACGGTTGTTCGCCGATCTTCAACGTGCTGTCGACCGTGCTCGCTTCACCGGAGACCTCTTCGATGCCGATCTCGGTGATGCCCCCGAACAGCGCCGGTGTCAGCGGGCGGCCATCGGCCTCGACCACGCTGGCCCCGGCCGGGGCGGACAGCCCGCTGCCGACTGCGCGGATGATCCCGCCCTGCACCAGCACATCGGCGTGCTGCAGGCTGCCGCGCGTGCTGGCCGTATGCACGGTCGCGTTGCGCACCAGCAGGTCCTGCGCCTGCGCGGATGCGGAGAGGCAGGCCAGCACCATGACCGTAGCGCCGAGCCATGCCCGGCGACGCTTGTTCAACGCGCCCATCAGTGCACCTCCTGGCCAAGCTGGAAGTCGGAACGTGGCGTGGCCGCAGGTGCGCTGCGGTCGTACAGGCGGCGGCCGTCGATGAAGACCTGCTCGGCCAGCGCGTACGAGCTGAAGGGGTTGCCGTTCCACACCACCACGTCGGCCATCTTGCCGGCCTCCAGGGTGCCGGTCTGGCCTTCAATCCCCAGCGCCCTGGCGGCGTTGGCGGTCATCCAGGTGATGGCGTGTTCGGGGGGGATCTCCGGCATGCGTGCGCGGCGCGCGGCGGCGATCACCTTGGCCGCTTCCTGGTTCAGGCGCTGGATGCCTTCGGGTGAATCGGAATGGACGATGGCGCAGCTGTTCTTCGGCCGATCGACCAGTGCGATGTTCTCCGGAATACCGTCGAAGGCTTCCATCTTGAATCCCCACCAGTCGGCCCACAGCGCGCCGCAGACGCCGTCGGCGGCCAGCCGGTCGGCCAGCTTGTAGGCCTCCACGCCGTGGTGGAAGGCGGCCACCTTGAAGCCGAATTCCTTGGCCAGGTCGAGCATGGTGGCCATCTCGTCGGCGCGGTAGCAATGGATATGCACGCGGATGTCGCCTTCGATCGCACCGGCCAGCGTGTCCAGCTTGAGATCGCGCTTGCCGCCGGCATCACCGGCGCTGTCGCCCTTGTCGCTGCCGAACCAGCTCCTGCGCTTGGCCGGCTTCGGTTTGTTCTTGGCGATGTAGTCGGCGGCATCGATGAAGGCGGCGCGGTAACCGGCAACGTTGCCCATCCGCGTGGCCGGAGCGACGCCCTTGCCTCCGCCGTACACCCGCTTCGGGTTCTCGCCACAGGCCATCTTCAGCCCCCACGGTGCGCCGGGAAACTTCATCGCCTGGTAGGTGATGGCGGGGACGTTCTTCAGGGTCACACCACGACCACCGACCAGGTTGGCCGAGCCCGGCAGCACCTGCATGCTGGTCACGCCGCCGGCCAGTGCGGTGGCGAAGCCCGGGTCCTGCGGCCACACCGAGTGCTCGGCCCAGACGTTGGCGGTGACCGGCGCGGTCATCTCGTTGCCGTCGCTGTGCGCGCCAACGCCGGGGCTGGGGTACACGCCCAGGTGCGAGTGCACGTCGATCAGGCCCGGCGTGACCCACTTGCCCTGCGCATCGATGCGGGTGACGCCGGCGTCGGTCTGCAGCTGGCGGCCGACGGCAACGATGCGGCCCTCGCGCAGCAGCACGTCGGCGTTGTCCAGGCGCTGGCCGGTGCCGGTCAGCACGGTGGCGTTCTGGATCAGCACCGGTGCATCGGGGTGTGCCTGGTAGGTGCTGGGGTAGGGATCGGCGACGAAGCGCGAGGCGCCCACCGCCGGAGCCGTGCTCAATGAAAGCAGTGCCAGGGCTACCCCAGCGCGCAACAACGTCGATGCCATGCAGTTCCCCTTGCAGCCTGGTCCAACCGCCGACGCTAGCCCGGAGGCGGCGGGCTTGCCAAGTGACCTTCTTCACAGGCCTGCCGACGATAGCTCGACGGCACCGGCCGGGTGGCTGAAAATACCCGGTCCCCCGCCGTACCGGACCGCCCATGAAGAGCAAGCAGGAAATCGTCGACAACTGGCTGCCCCGGTATACCGGCGTGCCCTTGGACCAGTTCGGCCAGCACATCCTGCTGACCAACTTCGGCGGCTACCTGCACACCTTTTCCGAGCTGACCGGTGCGCCCATCATCGGCCTGGACCGGCCGATGGCCAGCGCCACCATCGATGGCATCACCATGATCAACTTCGGCATGGGCAGCCCCAATGCCGCGATCATCATGGACCTGCTGTCGGCGGTGATGCCCAAGGCGGTACTTTTCCTGGGCAAGTGCGGTGGCCTCAAGCGCAAGAACCAGCTGGGTGACCTGGTGCTGCCGATCGCGGCGATCCGCGGCGAGGGTACGTCGGGCGACTACCTGCCGCCGGAAGTGCCTGCCTTGCCGGCGTTTGCGCTGCAGCGTGCAGTCTCGACCATGATCCGCGACCTCGGCCACGACTACTGGACCGGCACCGTCTACACCACCAACCGCCGGGTCTGGGAGCACGACGAGGCCTTCAAGGAGCGGCTGCGGGCGATGCGCTGCATGGCCATCGACATGGAAACCGCCACGGTGTTCGCGGCCGGTTTCGCCAACCACATTCCCAGTGGCGCGCTGCTGCTGGTCTCGGACCAGCCGATGATCCCCGACGGGGTCAAGACCGAGGCTTCCGATGCCAAGGTCAGCTCCCAGTTCGTGGAAAACCATATCCAGATCGGTATCGAGGCGCTTAAGCTTATCCGGCGCAACGGCAAGTCGGTCCGCCACCTGCGCTTCGATGAATGATGATGATGGCCTGGCGCGGCGCGCCGGCCCTGGGGAGTAGGTGATGGACGTTGCCGCGCAAGTGGTGGATTTCTGGAAAGAAGCGGGCCCTGCGAAGTGGTTCGCCCGCGACGATGCGTTCGACGCGCAGTTCCGCCAGTTGTTCCTGGATGAGCATTTCGCCGCCGCTTCGCGTGGGCGCGAGCATTGGCTGGGCAGTGCCGAGGGCGCGCTGGCGCTGATGCTGCTGCTGGACCAGTTCCCGCGCAACTGCTTCCGCGGTACTGCCCATTCCTATGCCACCGATGGCCTGGCCCGGCACTACGCCATGCGCGCCATCGAGGAAGGCCTGGACCTGCAGCTGGTGCCGAAGCTGCGCGCCTTCATCTACCTGCCGTTCGAGCACTCCGAGGACCCGTTGGACCAGGACCGTTCGGTGGCGATGTTCGATGTGCTGGGCGACAAGGAATACCTGCAGTACGCCGAGCTGCACCGCGACATCATCCGCCGCTTCGGCCGTTTCCCGCACCGCAACGCCGTGCTGGGGCGCATTCCCTCGCCGGAGGAACTGGACTACCTGGCCGAAGGCGGTTTCGCCGGCTGAAAGAAAGGGGACGGAGGGGATTAAGTCGTTTGTGGCATAAACGACTTAATCCCCTCCGTCCCCTTTTTTGGGGGGCCAGATCCGCTTTCCGCAGGAAAGGGCGCTGACCCCGCGCCGTCAATCAGTACTTCGGCACGCCGTTGTCGACGTCTTCCGACCAGGCGTTGATGCCGCCGGTCACGTTGAACACCTTGGTGAAGCCCAGGGCGCGGAACTGCTCGGCGGCCTGCGCGCTGCGACCACCGTGGTGGCACATGAAGGCCAGTGCGGTGTCCTTCGGCAGGGCTTCCAGCGCGGCACGGCCGTTGCCGTCGAAGGTCTTGAACGGCACGCCGACGGCGGCGATCTCACGTTCGTCGGCCGGGCGCACGTCCACCAGGGTGATGTTGCCGGCACGCACCAGGTCGTCGGCATCGCGCACGCTGATTTCCTGCACCGGCTTGGGCGCATTCGGGTTGTCGATGGCCAGGCCCTTGCCGCGGATGTCGTCCACCCAGTCGATGGTGATGCCGTTGGCGCGACGGGCACTGGCCAGGTCGAACTGCACGCGCAGGCCATTGGACTCGGCAGCGATCGCGCCTTCGTCGTGCGGGGCCAGCTGGAAGTTCGGCTGGAAACCGGCGTCGATGGACAGCTGCAGGGCCGCGCCCGGGGCATCGGCCAGCGCGCCCTTGAGCATTTCCACGGCGGCCGGGGTGACGGTGATGCTCGGCGGGGTACGGTCCGGCGCAGCCAGGCCCAGCACGCTGCTCAGCTCGCCGCTGGCAGCCATCTGCAGCACGATGTCACTGCCGCCGACCAGTTCGCCGTCGATGTACAGCTGCGGGATGGTCGGCCAGTCGCCATAGGCCTTGATGCCTTCACGGATTTCCTGGTCGGCCAGCACGTTGACGTGGGCGAACTCGACGCCCAGGTCCTGCAGGGCGCCCACGGCCTTGGCCGAGAAACCGCACTGTGGCATCGACGGCTGGCCCTTCATGAACAGCACGACGCGGTTGGCGTTGAGGATGGATTCGATGCGCGAACGCAGGGCGGGATCGAGGGACATGGACGTCGGGGTTCCGGGAATTCGAACCATCGATTCTACCCCTCATGGCATCATGGGGGATGAGCAACGCAGGAACATTGCATCGCATTCCGACCCGGCCCTGGCGCTGGCTGCCCTGGCTGGTGGCGTCGCAGCTGCTGGTGATCCTGGTCTGGGTCCTGGCGGGCTGGCACTGGGGGTTGCCGCTGATGGTGGCCAGCCACGCACTGTTCTTGGTGCCGGTGTTCCTGCCCAACAGTCGCTTCTATGCGCCGGTGCTGAGCCGGTTGCCGGATGCCGGCAACAGCGTCTGGTTGACCATTGATGACGGTCCTGGCCCGGAAACCCGTGCCGTCCTCGACCTGCTGGACCGCTACCAGGCCCATGCCACCTTTTTCCTGGTGGGCGAGCGCGCGCTGGCGCAGCCGGAACTGGTGCAGGAGATCCTGCGCCGCGGCCACGACCTGGGCAACCACAGCCACAGCCATCCGCAGGCGCGCTTCTGGCGGCTGGGCCCGGCGGCGATGCGCGCCGAGATCGAGGGCTGCCAGCACGCGCTGCAGGCGGTAAGCGGTCGCCCGGTGCGCTGGTACCGCTCGGTGGTGGGCATGACCAATCCGTTCGTGGCGCCGGTGCTGCAGCGGCTGGGCCTGGTCCGGGTCGGCTGGAGCGCGCGCGGCTTCGACGGCATCGGTTGCACGGCGCAGGGGGTGCTCGACCGCCTGCTGCCGGATCTGCGACCGGGGGCCATCGTGCTGCTGCATGAGGGGGCCGCCCACGGTCACAACCTGGCGATCATCGAGGGCGTGCTGCAGGCACTGGACGAGCGCGGGCTGAAAGCGCGGCTGCCGGTCCCGTAACGCCGGCCCTGGTGATGTAGAGCAGCCGGGCATGGGCTCGGCTCTACAAGGGGGGCGCTACTGTAGCGCCCGAGCCGATGCTCGGGCGGCGGTGCGCAGCACCGGAAAAACGTCGCAGCGCGGCTCTACAGCGCGGGGCGTTCGGCCACCAGCAACCAGCTGTTGAATGGCGTGCGCCCATGCAGGGGACGCGGCGCCGTCACCTGCAATCCGGCCTCGGCCAGTGTCGCTTGCAGCACGTGCGGGTCGGGGTAATGGCGCGGCCGCATGCCCATCCAGCCGACCAGCCAGGCCAACCGGTCCGCCACCCGCGTGGTGCGGTCGCGACCATCGCCGGTGGCCAGCGGGGTGCGCAGCAGCAGGCGGCCGCCGGCGGCCACCCGCGCGCTGGCCGCACGCAGCAGTGCCAGTTGTGGGCCCGCGTCCAGGTACTGCAGCACATCCAGCAACAGGACGTGTCCGGGTTGCGCCGGCAGTGGCGCCTGCACGTCCAGGCAGTCGAAGCGCACAGCGTGCAGGCCGGTGGCGGCACGCTGGGCACGGGTGATCTTGCTGGCATCCACGTCCACGCCGAGGTAGGGGTGGGTGCCGCCGCGCTGGCGCAGCACATGGGCGAACAGCCCCAACCCGCAGCCCAGGTCCAGCACCGGCTGCCCGTCGTCGCGCAGATGCTGCAGCACGCCGTCATACAACGGGTCGCTGCCGAGCTTGCCGCGGGTGTAGTAGTAGTCGCGACGGCTGCCCCAGGCCCGTGCCGGGCGGAACGCTTCGGCGATCGCGCGGGCCTGCGGGGCGGTCAGCGGTGTGCAGGGCAGGGGCGGGCCGTTCCGTGGCTTACCATCCATCGTGTCAGTCCGTTCCGCCGAGCAGGCGTGCGGCGACCGGCAGCGCGCGCGCGCTCCACAATGCGTACATCCGCGCCGACGGGTGCAGGCCGTCTTCGGCGATCATTGCCGGGTTGCCGCCCTGGTCACGGCTGATGTCGGTGATGTCGACGAAGGCCACGCCCTGCTGGGTGCTGATCACCTCGGCAGCTGCGTTGAACTCGTCGGTCTCGATCTCGATGGTGGCCAGGTCGCGGCCGCTGCCGGCACCGAACGGCGTCGCGCCCCAGTCGGGGAAGGACAGCACCAGCACGCGCCCGGGGCGGCCACCGGCAAAGCCGATCGCCCGCTGCAGCAGGGCCTGGAACTGTACGCGGTACTCGTCCAGCGGCCGGCCGCGGTACTGGTTGTTGACGCCGATCAGCAGGCTGACGAAATCGAACGGGCCCTGGGGCGCAGCCGCATCGATGCCGGCGTCCAGCTCGTCGGTGGTCCAGCCGGTGGTGGCGATGGTCTGCGGGTCGGCCAGCGCCACATCCTGCGCACGCAGGGCGGCGGCCAGCTGGTGCGGCCAGCGGCCTTCGACAGCAACGGCTTCTCCGACGGTGTACGAGTCGCCCAGCGCCAGGTAGGACAGCGCCACCGCTCAGGCCACCGAACGGCGCGGCTTCAGCGGCACGACCTTGGTCGCGTCCTCGGCACGCCGGGCCAGCACGCGGTCGATGCGGGCGAACACATCGCGCATCACCGAGGCTTCCGGCAACAGGGTCACGCGGAAATGATGGCGGTAGGGCACGTTGAAGCTGGAACCCGGTACCACCAGCACGCCTTCGTTGTTCATCAGGTCCAGCGCGAAGGTGTGGTCGTCAAAGCTCTTGGCAGCGGCACCGACCACGGCCGGGAACGCATACAGCGCACCGGCCGGCGCGACCAGCGACAGGTGCTCGCTGGCTTCGCAGGCGTCGATCACCGCGCGGCGGGTTTCATACAGGCGGCCGCCCGGGGTGCACAGTTCGGAGATGGTGTCCGGGCCGTTCACTGCGGCCTCGATGGCGTACTGGCCCGGTACGTTGGCGCACAGGCGCAGCGCGCCCAGCAGGTCCAGCGCGGCGCGGAAGTCGCCCAGGCGCGCGTCGTCGCCGCTGAGATGGGCCCAGCCCACGCGCCAGCCGCAGGCACGGTGCACCTTGCTCAGGCCGCTGAAGGTCAGGCACGGATGGTCGCCGGCCAGCGGCGCGACCGGTTGGAACACCGCATCGTCGTACAGGATCTGGTCGTAGATCTCATCGACCAGCAGCAGCAGGTTGTGGCGGCGTGCGATCTCGACCACGCGCTCCAGCAGTTCGCGCGGGTAGCTGGCGCCGCTGGGGTTGTTCGGGTTGATCAGCACGATGGCGCGGGTGCGCGAGGACACCAGCGTCTCGATCTCGCTCGGGTCCGGCTGGAAGCCGTTTTCGGCGGCGCAGCGGTAGTACACCGGTCGGCCATCGTTGAGGATGGTGGAGGCCGACCACAGCGGGTAGTCCGGCGACGGCACCAGCACCTCATCGCCCGGATTGAGCAGTGCGCGCAGCGACAGGTCGATCAGCTCGCTGACACCGTTGCCGACGAACACGCGGTCCGGATGTGCATCCGGTGCGCCGCGGCGGGCGTAGTAATCGGCGATGGCTTCACGCGCCACCGGCAGGCCCTGCTGGTGGGTGTACGGGTCGGTGCGGCCCATGTCGTCGGCGATCGCTCGCTGCAGGTGCTCGGGTGCGCGGAAACCGAAGTTGCCCGGGTTGCCGATGTTGAGCTTGATCAGCTTGCGGCCCTGCGCCTCCAGCTCCCGCGCTCGCCGGGCCAGTTCTCCGCGGATTTCGTAGCGCACTTCGGAAAGGCGCTCGCGGATGGCCAGGGGCTTGGGCGAGATGGTGGACATGAGGCTGGGCCGTCAAAAGGCATGGGGATTCCATCCTACCGGAATTGCTGCAGTGCATGGCAATGGCTCCGGGCCTGCCATTGCTGGGCTGGCCGGGGGCCGTCACAGGTAGAATGGCGGCGATGACCCAGACCCCCGATTTCATCGCCCTGCAGACCATCGGCTGGCCCTGGCCGGGCCCGGCGCAGCAGGCCGACTGGCAGGCCGTGATGGCCGCACATCCGCAGGCCCGCCCGGCGCGGGTGATCGAGCAGCACCGGACCCATTACGTGGTGGCCGATGGCCCGGATGCGGCGATCAAGGCCGAGTCACTGCCGGAATGGCAGCGCCCGCGCTTTCCCAGCCACGAGCGGCCGGCCGTGGGCGACTGGGTGCTGCTGGACGGCGTCCGCATCGTCGCGCTGCTGCCACGTCGCACCGCGATCAAGCGTGGCGCCGCCGGTGAGCACTACCACCAGCAGGTGATCGCAGCGAACATCGATACGGTGTTCATCGTCTGTGGGCTGGATGCCGACTTCAATCCGCGCCGCATCGAGCGCTACCTGCTGCTGGTCGGTGGTGGCGGCGCCGAACCGGTGGTGGTGCTGACCAAGGCCGATCAGACCGAGTACAGCGAGGATGCGCTGGCAGTGCTGGAAGAGCTGGAGATGCAGGGCATCGCGCTGCATGCGATCAACGGCCTGGATGCCGACAGCGTGGCGGTGCTGCGGCCGTGGCTGGGCCCGGGGCGCACGGTGGTACTGGTGGGTTCCTCCGGTGCCGGCAAATCCACGCTGACCAACACCCTGCTCGGCGAGCAGCGGATGAAGACCAACGCGGTGCGCGCCAACGATTCGCGCGGCCGCCACACCACCACCCATCGCGCGTTGATGCCGCTTCCGACCGGCGCCTGCCTGATCGACACCCCCGGCATGCGCGAGCTGAAACCGACCGGCGAAGAAACGCTGTCCGAAGGTGGCTTCGCCGATATCGAAGCGCTGGCCACGCAGTGCCGTTTCAACGACTGCAAGCATCAGCAGGAACCGGGCTGCGCTGTTCGTGCAGCGATCGACGCTGGCGAGATCGAAGAGAGCCGCCTGCTGAACTACTTCAAGCTGAAGGAAGAAGTGGCTGCCGCCGCCGCCAAGCTGGCGGTTCGCCAGGCCGAGACCGCGCAGGAACGTGGCGGCAAGAAGGGCAAAGGCCAGCAGTTCCGCCCGGCCGGAAAGCCACGCCGGCGCTGACAGTGCAGCCGAGCGTGGGCTCGGCTCTACAACGGTTGTATCCCGGGACACCTTGTAGCGCCCGAGCCAATGCTCGGGCGGCGGCGCACTGCGCCTGGCACGGCAGGGCGCTATAGTTCGCGCATGGAACCGACCGCGACGCTGGACCGTGAGGTGGCCCACCATGCAGCGCTCGATGCGCGCCTGGTCGAGGCCGTGGGAGGCATCCGCCTGCTGGGGCTGACCAGCTGGCCGGCCACGGTGCAGGTACCGTTCCTGGACAGCGTGGCGCGCGGCCAGCCGGTGCTGCCGAAGGTGGATTACCCTCGGCTGGACTTCAGCGAAGAGCGCCGTGCGCTGGCCGCGATCGCTGCCGACTGCGATGACAGCCACCCGCTGGGCCACTATGTGCAGCAGTCGGCGCAGAGCTGGGACCTGGCCGCGCAGCTGCTTGAGGGGCTGGGCACTGCCGCCGTCGATACCTGTTCGGTGCAGCTGTTCGGCGCGCCCGAGCAGCCGCTGCCGGGCAATGGCCCGAGTACGCGCGACGCGGCACGCCACTTCATCCAGATTGCCGCCGAACTGGACCACGAACTGCTGGCACCGGAAGAGCAGGTACCGGTCTCGGCCATCGCCCTGCAACTGCAGTTGCAGAACGACCTGGATGCGTTCTTCGAATCGCGCATCATCCAGGTGCAGCTGGATCCGGAGCTGGTGTCCAAGGCGGCTGCCGGCCCGACCCGCATCCGCCTGCGTACCAGTGCGCGCTTCAGTGCCTACGACCGCGCGCAGCTGTTCCACCACGAAGCGCTGGTGCATTCGCTGACCGCATTGAACGGCCGCGAACAACCGGTGTTGCCCAGCCTGGCGTTGTCCTCGCCACGGGTGACCGCCACCCAGGAAGGGCTGGCGACGTTTGCCGAGCAGATCACCGGCAGCATCGACATCGAGCGCCTCAAGCGCATCAGCCTGCGTACCGAAGCGATTGCGATGGCACGCGAAGGCGCCGATTTCATCGAAGTGTTCCGCTATTTCTGCGATGCGGGGCAGAACGCGGAAGAGAGTTTCGCCTCGGCGCAGCGCGTGTTCCGCGGCGTGCCGCCCCGTGGCGGCCTGGCCTTCACCAAGGACACGGTGTACCTGCGCGGGCTGGTGTCGGTGCACACCTTCTTCCGGCACATGCTGGCCGAAGACCGCCTGCAGGTCTGCCGCTGGTTGTTTGCCGGCAAGATGAGCCTGGCCGATGCGATCGCGTTCGCGCCGCTGTTCGAGGCGGGGGTATTGAAGCCACCGCGCTGGCTGCCGCACTGGGTGAGCCGGGCGAACGGCCTGGCCGGCATGCTGGCGTTTTCGCTGTTTGCCAACCGGATACGGATGGACCAGCTGGCACCGGAATGAAATGCGTTGGCGGGATGATGCGCTGGCGCCTCGATGGATATCGCTGGGCGGCGGTGGGGCACCCTGGCCAGGACACGCCGTAAACCCATCCATGAAGTGACCCCCGAGACTTGGACGGTGGGGTCAGGCGGCTGCTTGGGCCTGTTCCCGGTACTTTACCGGGCTTAGCCCCTTCAATTTCAATCTGATTCGCTCTTGGTTGTAGTACTTGATGTACTCCACCAGCCCGGCC
>NZ_JAVFVN010000279.1:0-440 GCF_030910085.1 Stenotrophomonas maltophilia group sp. RNC7
AAAATTAATTGAATACAATGATAAAAAGTAACGTTGAGTTCCCATCTTGATTAAAACTGAATATAAAAAACCATTATTTCGATCCATTCGGTACATTCCTGAAAAAGTAACTGCAGCTGCTATAGGTAATACAATGAGATACAGTTCACTGTAAAATGGAAATCTATTAAAATATAGAATATTAGACAAATATGGGGATATAACTATTGAGTGCGTACTATTAAATCCCTTAGTTGTTATAAAGGTAAATATATATTGTATAAAACTAATAATTAACATCATGAATAATGTGATCCATAATATTTTACCTTTGAAAAGTCGTGTTAAAAAATAACTCATTGTTGGACATCCTCCAAAATATTACCAGATTTAATTTTTTGTAATGTGAATAATTGATCTGCCACACCATAACATTTGTTATTTGTATTTAGCCATATATA
>NZ_JAVFVN010000301.1:0-435 GCF_030910085.1 Stenotrophomonas maltophilia group sp. RNC7
GCTGATCAGTACAATGACACCAAACGGCGATTTCAGCCCTGCGGATAAAAACATGGTGATGGCTGCTACCATGAAGCAGGAGAGAAGAACACAAACTGCTAGAAACAAGGCAGCTTGCTTCATAACTAGCGGATAGGGTGACATCGGTGCGTAAAGTTGTAATGGTGCATTTCCGCCGTCAGATCCGAAGATAAGCATAGAGAGAAAATAGACCATTGTAATTAGCAGAACACATATTGTAGCAGTCAATGAAAAACCTGTAAATAATTTAGCTGAAATAAGTTTATTTTTCCCATGCCTTGAAGACAGAATAAGTTGATCTGTGCCTGAGGTGTATTCTCCAGCAAACAGTGGCGCAATACAGCTTGCTATAGCAAATGCGGATGCTAAACCGACAATATTGCTGAGGTTAAAAAAACGTCGATATCCATCGGT
>NZ_JAVFVN010000307.1:0-307 GCF_030910085.1 Stenotrophomonas maltophilia group sp. RNC7
CAAAAGCATATAATGATTTTATTAACAAATATGTTGATCCGAGGGGTATTTCACCCACGGTTATTGAAGACGCAATCGCAAATGGAACAAGAACAGTGGGGAATAGCCCTGGAACATGGGTTCATCAAACTCAAGATGTTACTGTAATCACGAACAGTACGGGTGGAGTTGTAACTGTTATTCCACGATAGGAGGTTAAAATGTTCACAAAATATGATGAATATGATTTATTTGAACTATTTAAAAAAGAACCAGCATATATAGGGGATAAAGAGGCTGGAATTTGTATTTATACTTGCGCAGATGA
>NZ_JAVFVN010000321.1:0-384 GCF_030910085.1 Stenotrophomonas maltophilia group sp. RNC7
TTTGATAAAGGGGGTGAATAAAGTGAATAAAGCCAATGCTTCTGTACAAGAAAACCCAAGAGTTACAAAGGGAGTAATCTTTTTCATGGCAGTTGCTTGTGGATTTACAGTGGCGAATGTGTATTTAAATCAGGTTTTGCTTGTAAGCATGGGGAAGACATTTAATGTAGCAGCAGCATCTATTGGTATTGTAGCCACTTTAACACAAGTAGGATATGCTTTAGGGAATCTTTTAGTAGTACCACTTGGGGACATATTTGAGAGAAGAAAATTAATTTTAACGTTGCTATGTGCAGTAAGTCTTTCACTAGCAGCAGCCGCTATTTCACCAAATGTGACTTGGCTTGTGGTGACCAACTTTTTGATAGGGATTTGTACGGTTAT
>NZ_JAVFVN010000326.1:0-429 GCF_030910085.1 Stenotrophomonas maltophilia group sp. RNC7
GTCTTTTCCCGATCTCGGCGCGCTCGCAGCGTCTTGCGGGGCGCGTCAGTCGGCGACAAATCCGGCGGTTAAAATGCTGCAACGACAGCTCTCGGCGCTTCGGGCTATCCAGCGCGGACGTGGTTGCAAACCCGGTGAATCAGGCGGCGGGTTGTTTAATGCCTGCCGCGAGGTCGGAATGAAGATCAGTGAAGTACAACAGGAACTAAACGCCGCTTCTGCAATTGATCGCGAATGCAGGGCCGAAAGCAGGGCAGCAGCTTCAGGCATAAAACGTCCAAAGGCAACGAACGCCTCCTCTCCGGCCGGTCTTGCGCGAACAGGACCGTCTGCAGACGAGACGCCAAAGAAGGTTTTCGGGGCGAGGAAAAGCCTGCAGTTTTGTGTTCGCCTGTCCGATGGATACTATTTTCCGACGCCAAATTCGCA
>NZ_JAVFVN010000327.1:0-516 GCF_030910085.1 Stenotrophomonas maltophilia group sp. RNC7
GTTTCCCCCCAGGGGCCCCCCCCCGGGGGGGGGGCCCAAAACGGGGGGTTTTTTTTTGGGGGGGGGGGGGGGGCCCTGCGCAGGGGACGCTGCAAGTACGTCCATGTAAGCTCGGTCGCCGCATCCATGCGGCTCACGCCCCTGCGCAGGGGCCCCCCCCCCCCCCCGCCCCGGGTTCTGGTGTGTGCCGCCCCGCCCCGCGCCCCACCCCCCCCGCCCCCCCCCCCCACCCCCCCCCCCCCCCCCCCCCCCCCCCCCCCCCCCCCGGCCCCTGACAGTTTCCGTGTGCTGCCAGCCACGGAAGAGAAAAAGAAAATCAAAAGCGGGTCGCGCGCTGCGCGCACTCGTTGTGGGGTCGGATCCGTTTTCCGCAGGAAAACGGCTCCGACCCCTTCTTGTTTCCGTTCGACCCACCGCTTCTGAATCCAGTCGAGCAAGCGCGACGCCACGAAGCACGTCCATCCGTCACCGAGAAACTGTCGAAGGCGGGGCGGGAGGGGCAGGCAGGACCGTTGG
>NZ_JAVFVN010000364.1:0-10820 GCF_030910085.1 Stenotrophomonas maltophilia group sp. RNC7
AAGCGCGCACCGCGCGCGTGCAGGGCGAGCTGGCGAAGCGTGCGGACAACCGGTTCAGTGTCGCCCTGCCTCTGTAGCGCCGGCCCCAAGCTCGGCTGCGCCCCGCAAGCCGAGCGTGGGGTCGGCGCGCCACGAAACCAAAAACAAGAAACCCCGCTAATGCGGGTTTTCTTGTGTTTTGCTTCCTGTAGCGCCGAGCCCACGCTCGGCTTTCCTGGCGCAGCCGAGCATGGGCTCGCCGCTACAGAGGCAGGGCGACACTGAACCGGTTGTCCGCACGCTTCGCCAGCTCGCCCTGCACGCGCGCGGTGCGCGCTTCCAGATCGCCCTCCAGCAGCACGTATTCGACGCCCCGCGCCTGCAGCTCGCGCACGTACCACGCATGCTGCTGCGCCCGGAAGGCTTCGCCCACCCGAGTGCCGTCCTGATCGAAAGGGATATCCGGCGCACACAGGAACAGCAGGTCATATGGCCGCAATGCAGCCTGCCGCAGTGCCTCCGGCGCCGTACCAGACATCCAGCCGCTGTAGCCCAGCGTCACCAGCGGCGTGGTATCGCAGAACAGCCAGCGATGCGCCCGCCGCGCAGCCTTGTCTTCATGCTGCGGCTGGGTCATTGCGATGCGAAGCAGATCGTCCGGCATCAGGTCGCCCCCCTGCTGCTCCCAGAGCGTGCGGCCATACTCCGGTACCCAGGCGGTCTGCAGGCGCTCGGCCATCACCCGCGCCAGCGTGGTCTTGCCACTGGACTCGCCGCCAATGAAGGCCACGCGCTGCACGTATCCGGCGTACACCTCCGGTGCGAGACCATGGCGGTGCGCATGCGGATCGGCGCGCAGCTGGGTGCCGCACGCCTGCCCGACGTCCAATGCGCGTTCGAGCCGCTCATGGCGTACCGGCCCACCGAAGTGCGTGGCCAGCGCCTGCGCGAAGCCGTCACCGTAGTCCTCGCCGGTGAATACCGCCTGCACCGGGCCACCGAACAGGTGCTGGCACAGCCAGGCGGTGAACTCGCGCTGCACTTGCTCGTTGTCGCTGTCGTGCGGCAACACGCGTGGCGGCACGCCATGTTCGGCACACAGCGCTGCCAACCGCGCATCATCCAGCACCGCCACCGTTGCCCGGGGGAAGCGCGCACGCAACCAGCGCTCGCGGCGAGCAGCGCTGTAGCCGGCAAAGCCTGGCTGTGACCAGCCGATCACCAGCAACTGCCGGCAGCGCGTGGCGGCGAAGTCGATCAGGCGTTCGTGGCCGAGGTGCAGCGGGCAGAACTTGCCCACCACCAACCCCCGCGCGACGCGCTCAGGCGGCGGCATCGGCTGCCTTGGCCTCGGTCCGCATCAGATGGCGCCAATGGCGCAGGGCGACCAGCGCGTTTATCCAGAAACCGATGTAGAGGATCGAGGTCAGATGCAGGCCACGGCTGTAGTACAGCGGCACTGCCACGGTGTTCACCAGCAGCCACACCCACCACGATTCCAGCTTGCGCCGCATCATCAGGATCTGCGCGATCACGCTCAGCACCAGCACCGCCGAATCGATGTAAGGCGCATAGGCGTTGGTCAGTCGGGTCAGCATCCAGCCGTAGCCGAACGTGGCCACCACCGCCAGCGGCGCCAGCCAGGCCCATGCACGCGGCCGCAGCGCAGTGATCGGCAGCGGCGCGCCATGGTCGCCGCGCAGCCACTGCCACCAGCCCAGTACGCTGATGGCGATGAAGAAGAACTGCAGCACCATGTCCGCATACAGGTGCGAGCGCTCGAACACGGCCGCAAACAATGCGCAGCCGACGATGCCCAGCCACCAGGTGTGCACGTTGTTGCGACCAGCCAGCAGGATCGAGCCGGCGACGGCGATGTTGGCGGCCAGCTCCAGCTGGAAGTTCGGGTCGGACAGGTTCATCGCACCATTGTCGCGTAGATCCACGCCCTGCGTCGTCGGTCCAATAGATCCACAGCACGCGTGGATGGAATCAAGGCCGCGCGCGCACCAACAACCGCTGTCTCTCTCCGCTTCCCCAACGTCCTGGCTGCAGGCCGGCTGAAGAGAGCAACGGCGCAAGCCAGTCAGGCGGAACGATGTCCCAGATCACGCCATCGAACGGATGCGGCCATGGGGTTCCCTGAGGATTCGGCGAATGCAGGAACAACGCACTCTGACCGGTATCCGGCGCCAGCGTCACCCAACACTGCACATGCTCCCGCTCGCTCGACACAACCCGTTCAAGCAGCCGCAGGAGCCCTGCGGCAACGGCGGAGCGATCACTGATATGGCGATTGCCGCGCCCCATCCAGTCAAGATGCGTGTGCCAGTAGTCGAACCATTCCGACTCCAGCACGCGATCCAGAGTCGCGTTCGCCTTGGCCTCTTCCCGAGCCCAGTATCGGATCATCCGCTTCTGGTAGCGACGATCAACCATTTTGTATTCGCCTGCACTGCGTAAATCCCGGCAAGGTGGCAGGCACTCCCAATAAAGTCACGAGCCGGAAGCGTCATCCATGCATAAAAAAAGGCCCCGCCTGCGCGGGGCCCTCCGTGTCCTGCTTCAGGCAATCGCCCGAATCAGAACTTGTACTGCATCGACGCCGCCAGCACGTCGCCGCTCACCTTGTACTTGCCGGTCACGGTGTTGGCAGTGGCCGAGGTCGAGGTGATGTTCGGATCCTTGGTGAACAGGTGGGTGTAACCCACGCTGTATTCCATCTTGTCCGAAGCGGCGTAGGTCAGGCCCAGCGACAGCCACTTGCGGGTGGTGTCCGGCACGGTCACGTCACGGTGGGCGTCGGTGGTCGGGGTCTGGTCGTAGGCCAGGCCGCCACGCAGGGTCAGCTTGTCGTTCACGCGGAAATCGGTACCGATCGACGCGAAGGTGGTGTCGCGGTAGTGGAACGGCAGCACGCTGTCCGGCTGGTTGGAGTCATAGTCGACGGTGACCTGGTCGAACTTGCTCCACGCCGTGCGCGTGACCTCGGCCATGATCTGCCACTGGTCGTTCACGCGGTGGGTGAAGCCCATGGTGGCGCTGGCCGGCAGGGTGATGGTGGCGCGGCCGTTGCTGTCGATGAAGGTACCCGGGGCGGCAGTAGCCAGGAAGGCGGCAGCGTTCTGCGGGATGGTGAAGTCGGCCTTGCCGTCGGTGATCTTGTGCTCGACCTTCGAGCGGTAGCTGAAGGCGATGTTGGTGCCTTCCACCGGGGTGACCGTCATGCCCAGGGTGTAGCCGACCGACACTTCGTCGCCCTTGATGCGCAGGTAGCCATCGGCGGTGCCCGGCGAGAAGCCGAGCTGGGCGGCCTGGCGTGCAGCGGCCTGCGACGCCGCCGCAGCCTGGGCTGCGGTGCCGCCTGCAGCCAGCACACGCGCCGCAGCGGTGCGCTGGGCCGTTGCGTTGATCGCGGTGCCGGTGTCGACAGCGCTGGTCAGGTCGACGTTCAGGCGCTCAGCGAACACCGAAGCACCGAACGACAGGTACGGGTTGACGTCATAGGAGAACGCCACGCCCAGGTCGATCGCCTGCAGCTCGGTCTTGACGCCATTGTAGCGGCCGACCCAGTCGCGGTCGTATTCGGTCTTGAAGCCGAACGGCACGGTCAGCGACGCACCGAAGTGCATGTTGTCGTTCTCGCCGAACGGCACGTGGAAGTACGCGGCCGGAACCGGGGCGATCATGCCGGCGTCGCCGCCGTTGCCACCGGAAATCGGCGCGCCGTTGCCGTACTGGCCCTGGCCGCGGAACTTGGCGCCGAAGCTGATGGCGCTGACGTCGCCCTGGACCAGGGTGCCGTCGAGCAGGCGCATGGAGGCCGGGTTGGTGGCGATGACCGAGGCGTCACCTTCGGTCGAGGTGGAGCCGGCGAACGCGCGGCCCAGGCCCTTGGCGCTGTTTTCCTTCAGCTGGAAGGCGGCAGCATTGGCATCGGCGGCGGCCAGCGCACCGGCAACGCCGACGGCCAGCAGGGTCAGTCGGGCAATGGTGGAAGCAGTTTGCATCGTAGTTCTCTCTCTCCGGTAAGCGGTGATGGTGCTCTGAGTGCGCCTGCGCCCGCCGGGTCCTGGGACCCATCGGAGCGCGCCGGATTCCCCTCCCGACATACGACGCCGTATGCGAGTATTACCCAGAGCTGTTAATGAAACAATAACAGCGCAGGCGGTTTTTTCGTCTCAAAAGCTGAACAGGACCGTCCCCACTGAAAGTGGCCGCACGCTAGGCTATTGGCATGTTCGTCTCGCTCCCGTCCCGCAAGAAGGCGGCCCTGCGCTGGGCCACGCCCGTGCTGTTCGCGTCATTGTGGCTGGCGTTCCTGTGGTCGATCTCGCGTCCGGACGATGCCCGCGGCAGCCTCTGGCTGGACTGGGGCGCCCTGTCCACCGGCCTGACCCGCCCGCTGGACTGGTGGGCGACGCTGCAGGACGGCAGCGTGCTGCGCCTGTTCACCGCCCTGTTCCTGCACGCCGACTGGTCACACCTGCTGGGCAACCTGGTGTTCCTGCTGATCTTCGGCCTGCCCGCCGAGCGGGTGCTGGGGCCGTGGCGGCTGCTGCTGCTGTTCCTGGTCGGCGGCGCAGTGTCGAACCTGGTCGCGATCTACACCATGGGCAGCCCGGACCAGATCATCATCGGCGCCAGCGGCGCGGTGTCGGCCCTGATCGGTGCGTATCTGGCCCTGTTCCCAGGCGCGCGGCTGGGCGTGGTGATCCCGCTCGGCCTGTTCCTGGAGTTCGTGCGCGCCCCGGCGTACCTGCTGATCGGCGTCTGGGCGGCGCTGCAGGTGGTGTTCGCCCACATCGGCCCCAGCTTCGGCATGGTGGCCTGGTGGGCGCACATCGGCGGCTTCGTGTTCGGCGTGGTGTACGGGGTCTATGTACGCGCCGCGATCGCGCGCCGCCTGCGCAAGCGGCACGGCTTCTGATCCAGGTAGAGCCGGCCGCTGGCCGGCTCCACGCTCACCCGCTCGTTCGTAGACCAGGAATCAAGGCTTGGCCGGCACAGGAGCGGGCTTGGCTTCCGGCGTGCTGTCTGCCTTCGGTTCGACCTTCGGCTCCGGCTTGGCTTCGGGCTTCGCCGCAGCGGCCTTCGCGGGCTTGGCGGCATCCGCCTTCGCGGCTTCGGCCTTCAACCGTGCGGCCACCGAGCCCGGGTTCTTCAGCTCGGCCAGCGCGTCGTTGATCGGGCCGTCGCCCGGCAGCACCGCACCGGCGTGGTAGCCCTCGGTGCCTTCGTCGTCGCCGCGCAGATGGCCCGGCAGTGTCGCTTCGCTGTAATCGCTCAGGCTGGCCGGCAGGGCATCCTCCGCCGACGTAGCGGCGGGCTTCAACTCAACATCCGGCACGATGCCGGTGGCCTGGATCGACTTGCCGCTGGGCGTGTAATAGCGCGCGGTGGTCAGCTTCACCGAATCGCCGTTGTCCAGCGGCAGCACGGTCTGCACCGAGCCCTTGCCGAAGGTGCGGCTGCCCACCACGCGGGCGCGCTTGTTGTCGCGCAGCGCGCCAGCCAGCACTTCCGAGGCGCTGGCCGAACCGGCATCGGCCAGCACCACCACCGGTGCGCCCTTCAGCAGGTCGCCCGGGGTCGCGTCGAACCGGGCATCGCTGATGCTGATGCGGCCGCGGGTGCTGACGATGTTGCCCTTGTCGAGCAGATCGTCGGCCACCTGCACCGCAGCGGTCAGCAGGCCACCCGGGTTGCTGCGCAGATCCAGCACCAGGCCCTTGAGCTGGCCACCGGACTGCTTCTGCAGCTGCTGCACGTGCTTCTGGAAGTCCGAGCCAGTATCGGCCTGGAAGGTGCTCAGGCGGATATAGCCATAGCCCGGCTCGAGCAGGCGGCTGCGCACGCTGGTCACGCGGATGGTCTGGCGGGTCAGGCTGACATCGAACGGCTTCGGCTTGCCGTCACGCACGATGGTCAGCACCACCTTGCTGCCGGCCGGGCCGCGCAGCGGTTCACTCGCATCGATCGCGCTGATCGGCTTGCCGTCGATGGCAATGATCAAATCGCCGGCAAGGATGCCGGCCTTGGCTGCCGGCGTGTCGTCGATCGGCGCGATCACCTTCATGCTGGCGTTGTCCGGCTGCTGCTGCAGCTCCACGCCGATGCCCTCGTAGGCACCGTTGGCCTGCTCGTCGAAGGCCTGCGCGTCTTCCTTGTTGAAGTAGGTGCTGTGCGGATCAAGGTCGAGCAGCAGGCCACGCACGGCTGACTGCATCAGCTTCTTGTCATCGACCGGGTCGACATAGGCGGCGCGCACCGCGTTGTACACGGCCACGAAACGGCGGATTTCCTCCAGCGGCACCTTCGAGGTCACCGCCTCCTCGCTGTTCGCTGCCTGCCCGCTGGTTTCCTGGCTCGGGGCGGGCGCGGTCTGCTGCGCCCAGGACAGCGCTGGCAACAGGGCCAGCAAGAGGGTGGCGGTACGGGCTGCGCGCATGGATCACTCCTGTCGACGGTGGCATGGTGCCCAAGGCACATGCA
Source organism: Stenotrophomonas maltophilia group sp. RNC7 (assembly GCF_030910085.1). Taxonomy (NCBI): domain Bacteria; kingdom Pseudomonadati; phylum Pseudomonadota; class Gammaproteobacteria; order Lysobacterales; family Lysobacteraceae; genus Stenotrophomonas; species Stenotrophomonas maltophilia group sp. RNC7. The sequence goes on from NZ_JAVFVN010000364.1 coordinate 6,475, forward strand.
CCGATTATGCGCGAAGCACAGCTAAATTCCCGTTGAATCCGGCCCGCATCCGGCGGGCCGGGATTCAGCGCCGCTGCAGCCAGCTGTCCGGGTTGACCGGCTGCCCGCCACGGCGCAGCTCGAAGTACAGCGCGGTGACGCCCTGGCCGCCGGAATTGCCGACCTTGGCCACGGCATCGCCGCGGCTGACCCGCGCGCCAGCATCCTTCAGCAGGGTGTCGTTATGCGCGTAAAGGCTCATGTAGCCGTTGCCGTGGTCGACGATCAGGATCATGCCGTAGCCGGTCATCCAGTCGGAGAACACCACGGTGCCATCGGCCACGGCCGTGACCGTGCTGCCGGCTGGCGCGCCGATCAGCACACCGCTGCTGGTGCGCCCATCGGGCAGCTTGCCGCCATAGCGGGCCAGCAGGTTGCCGGACAACGGCCAACCCAGGCCGCCGACCTTCGGCGCCGGTGCCGACGCCACCGCAGGTGGAACCTTGGTGGGCGGCGGTGGACGGCCCTGCGCGGCGGCCTGACGTGCGGCGCGCTCGGCAGCGGCTTTCTCGGCGGCGGCCCGGCGTGCAGCGGCGCGCCGCTCGGCTTCGGCCCGCGCGGCAGCGGCACGCAGGTTGGCCAGCAGCGTTTCCAGTGCCTTGGCGTCCTGGCCCAGTGCCTGTTCCTTCTCGCGCTGGTCCTTGAAGCGCTCTTCCAGCGAGGCAACGGTCTTTGCGCGATCGCGGCGGTCCGCTTCCAGGGCGGCTGCCTGCTGTTTCTGGTCCTGCTGCGTCCCCTGCAGCTTCTGCTTGCGCTCGGCGATCTGCGCCTGCAGCGCTTCCAGTTCCTTCAGGTCGGCGGTCAGCGTGGTGATCCGCTGCGCACGCTCGCGCTGCAGGTAGCGATGGTAGGCCAGGGCGCGGTTGGCATCGGCCACCGTGTCCTGCGACAGCAGCAGCTTCAGCGGTGCGTGGTTGCCCAGCTGATACGCCGCGCGCAACAGCCCGGCCAGTTCGCGGTGCTGCTGGGCCAGGTTGCCCTGCAGCGTGCTGCGGCGCTGCTCGGCTTCGGCCAGGGCGCGGCCCTGCTCGCGCAGCGCGGCTTCCGTCTGCGCAAGGGCACGGCCGGTGCGGGCGACCTTCTCGTCGGCCTCGCGCAGCTGCCGCGATGCCTGCCCGCGCTGGCCCTCGATCTGCCGTCGCTCCTGCGCCACGCCCTTCAGTTCGGTACGCAGTTTCTGCAGCTTGCGCTCGGTCTCGCGGGTGGTCTGCGCACCACTGGGCAGCGGCAGGGCCAGCGCCAACGCCAGCCCCAGCAGCAGGCAGCGACCGCCGCGGGCAGCGGCGATGTGATGTCGGCGTGATGGGAAGGCATTGTCGCGCAAGGGCTTTCCAGTGACTTCAGGCAGTTGCGGGGGCTACCGGGGAATGGTGACATCTCCGCACGCGGCCTGCCAGCCGCACATCCATCGAGGTCGCCATGAAAACTCTTTCCATTCCGCTGCTGTTGGGCGTACTGCTGGCCACCGGGCCGGTCTGTGCGCAGGAGAACATCAGCAAGGTCAACGGCAGCATCAGCGCCGAACCCGGTCAACGCTATGGCAAGCTGGACACCGTCAACGGCGGCATCCGCGTCGGCGAGGGCGTCGAGACCGGCAGCATCGACACCGTCAACGGCGGGGTGAAGGTCGCCGACCGCGCCCGCACCGGCAAGATCGAAACGGTCAACGGCGGTGTGCGCCTGGGGCGCGAAGTGATTGCCAGCGGCGGTGTCAGCACGGTCAATGGCAGCATCTTCAGCGATCGCGGCAGCCAGATCGAAGGCGGCGTCGAGACCGTCAACGGCGGCATCGGCCTGGTCGAGAGCCGCGTCGGCAAGGATGTGGAGACCGTCAATGGTGACATCACCGTCGGTATCGGTTCGCAGGTCAGCGGCGGTGTGCATGTGCGCAAGCCGAACTTCAGTGTCTCGCTGACCGCCAGCCGCAAGCCGCGCGTGATCATCGGCCCGAATGCGGTGGTCACCGGCCCCCTGCAGTTCGAACGCGAAGTGGTGCTGTACGTGCATCGCTCCGCTCGCATCGGCCCGGTGACCGGCGCCGAGCCAATCCCGTTCGACACCGATACCGCCCCGGCGGACTGAACCCGCCGGACCTGCCGGTTCGGTAATACTCACTGTTACCGGTCGCGCATCAGGTGCGGCCGCCCTTTGTTCTCCAGGAATCGACGATGCCCCGCAAACTCCTCCTGTGCCTGGCCGCCGCGGCCGCGCTCAGTGCCTGCAAAGGCGAAAACACGCCCGCCGCCGCGCCGGCCACCGACACCCCTGCGGCGAAGCCGGCCGCCCATTCGTTCTCCCCGGAGATCAATGCCGGCGACTTCGCCGAGATGGTCAAGACGCTGGCCTCGGATGAGTTCGAAGGCCGCGCGCCGGGCAGCAAGGGCGAAGAGCTGACGGTCAACTACATCCGCGACCAGATGCAGCGCATCGGCCTGCAGCCCGGCAACGGCGACAGCTGGTTCCAGGATGTGCCGATGACCGAGACCACGGCCGACGAATCGACCGTGCTGAAGATCACCCAGGGCGGCAAGACCACCGAGCTGAAGTTCGGCACCGACATGGTGGTGGGTACCCGCACCGGCCAGGCCGAGGTAAAGGTCGATGCCAGCGACCTGGTGTTCGTTGGCTATGGCGTCGATGCGCCGGAGCAGAAGTGGAACGATTACGCCGGCCAGGACTGGAAAGGCAAGACGGTCGTCATGTTCGTCAACGACCCGGGCTTCCACGTCGAGGACGAGAAGCTGTTCGACGGCAAACGCATGACCTACTACGGCCGCTGGACCTACAAGTTCGAGGAAGCCGCCCGCAAGGGCGCCGCTGCTGCACTGATCGTGCACGACACCGCCGGCGCCTCCTACGGCTGGGACGTGGTGAAGAACTCCTGGGCGGGCCCGCAGTACGACCTGCCGGCCAAGGATGACCCGGAAGCGCGTATCCCGGTGCAGGGCTGGCTGAGCGCCGACGCGGCCAAGGCACTGTTCGCCGGTGCCGGCCTGGACCTGGCGCAGGCCTACAAGGACGCCAGCAAGCGCAGTTTCAAGCCGGTGCCGCTGAAGGCCACCGCTGCGGTCGACCTGAAGAGCCAGATCGCACAGAAGCAGTCGCGCAACGTGGTGGGTGTGCTGCCGGGCAGCAAGCGCGCTGACGAGGCGGTGCTGTACATGGCGCACTGGGATCACCTGGGCAAGCATGAGGGCGAGACCGGCGACAACATCTACAACGGCGCCGTCGATAATGCGACCGGCGTCGCCGGTATTCTCGAAGTGGCCGAAGCCATGGCCCACCAGGACCCGAAGCCGGAGCGTTCGGTGGTGTTCCTGGCCGTGACCCTGGAAGAATCCGGCCTGCTGGGTTCGAAGTACTACGTCGCCCATCCGACCTTCCCGCTGGACAAGATCGCCGGTGTGATCAACATCGATGCGATGTCGGTGGCCGGCCGTGCCAAGGACGTGACCGTCACCGGCTTCGGCAGCTCGGAGCTGGAGGACATCCTCAAGCCGTTGGCCGCCGCCCAGGACCGTACGCTGCACGGTGAGACCTCGGTACAAAGCGGCTTCTACTTCCGCTCGGATCACTTCAACTTCGCCAAGGCCGGTGTGCCGGCCCTGTACGCCGATGGCGGCGAGGACCTGCGCGAGGGTGGCGTGGAAGCGGGCCGCAAGGCCGCGGCGGACTACGGCGCCAACCGCTACCATGGCCCGAAGGACGAGTTCGACGCGGCCACCTGGAAACTGGATGGCGCCGTCGAAGACCTGCAGCTGATGTACGGCGTGGGCAAGGAACTGGCCGGTGGTGATCGTTGGCCGAACTGGTATGCAGGCAACCCGTTCAAGGCGGCCCGCGACGCGATGATGAAGGACAAGGCTTCGGCCAAGTAAAGTCGGGCCATGCTCGACTGAGGACTGCTGAGAGCAGAGCGGCGCCCCACGGGGCGCCGCTTTTCTTTTGCATACCGTCGGCGGCAGATCCACGATTGGTGTGGATCTGCCGGTAGTGCCGGCCGCTGGCCGGCAATCGATTCGTAGCGGCCAACCTTGGTTGGCGCCATGCTTCCTCGCAGAGGGCATCCACGCAGGGCGTGGATCTAGCGGGCGATGTAACGCCATCGGGTTGCCGGCAAGCGGCCGGCACTACCTGTATTCCTGCGCCCAAAGAAAAACCCCGCTGCGCGAGCAGCGGGGTTTTGGGTGTAAACCCTGGCGATGACCTACTCTCGCATGGCTTGAGCCACACTACCATCGGCGCAGCTGCGTTTCACTTCCGAGTTCGGGATGGGATCGGGTGGTTCCACAGCGCTAATTTCACCA
>NZ_JAVFVN010000365.1:0-382 GCF_030910085.1 Stenotrophomonas maltophilia group sp. RNC7
TTTTTCATATTTATAATTGCCTATGGATGGGCAAAGGCTTGGAAACTTCCTCATAATATTGCAGCACCTGCTGGAATGATCGGCGCAAGCAATTTTTTTGAACTTGCGGTAGCAGTGGCAATATCATTATTTGGATTAAATTCTGGCGCTACTTTAGCTACTGTTGTAGGGGTACTAGTAGAAGTACCTGTCATGTTAGCCCTAGTTAGAATCGCTAATTATACAAGAAAGTGGTTTTTATAAATCATAAGCAAGTATTGTAAGACAATTAAAGTTTTAGGAGATGAGACATGATGATATTCAAATGGTTCAATCGTAATTGCTTAAAATGGAGTGGCTTTTTAACCTCGTTCAAATGTTGGTTGAGAAAATATTTGGTTTG
>NZ_JAVFVN010000370.1:0-478 GCF_030910085.1 Stenotrophomonas maltophilia group sp. RNC7
GGGTGGGGACCGCCGATGGTAGGCCCAGCGGGGCCTGGGCGCCAATTCCGTCGTGGAATGATGGGTTCCAGCCAACGGCGGGGCCCCTCGTGGCTGGGTTGGTCGCGGACAGCGGACCTCAGGGGGTGGGCCGGGCGGGTAGGCTGCGCAGGGGTCGCTGCAAGTACGTCCCTGTAAGCTCGGTCGCCGCATCCATGCGGCTCACGCCCCTGCGCAGCCCACCCCCCCCGCCCCAGCAACTTTACGGGTGCTGCCACCCACGCCAGATAAAAATAAAAACACCCGCGGGTCGCGCGCTGCGCGCACTCGTTGTGGGGGGGGATCCTTTTTCCGCAGTAAAACGGCTCCGACCCCTTCTTGTTTCCGTTCGACCCACCGCTTCTGAATCCAGTCGAGCAAGCGCGACGCCACGAAGCACGTCCATCCGTCACCGAGAAACTGTCGAAGGCGGGGCGGGAGGGGCAGGCAGGACCGTTGG
>NZ_JAVFVN010000418.1:0-2351 GCF_030910085.1 Stenotrophomonas maltophilia group sp. RNC7
AACAAAATTCAAATAAGCATCAGGCGATATCTCACCACGATAAAATTTATAAAGAGTTTGTGCCGCAAAATTAGCAAACTCCTGTGGATTTTCATAAGACTCCCTTACCTCAAATTCTAATTTCCCGTACTTCCTAACTTCTTTATAAGGGTTTTCCTTCAATACTTTGTCTACATCTACTGCTTGCTTTTCATACTTCTTTTGCCACTCTTTAATCTGTTCTTCATACGTTAAATCCTTATTTTTTTTCTTTTCTTCTTGTGCTTCTTTTTTCGCTTGTTCAGCACTAGAATTTAAGCGGTCTGAACTACAACCAACTGAGAACATAATAATTCCGGATATTAAAGTTATTATAAGCCCCTTTGCTTTCATTACAGCCGACTCCTTTATCTAAAATAAACATGACTAATTCCAGTACGTTTAATATTAATAGGTATTTTAGGATCAAATCCCCATTTTATCGGTAATATTTTAAAAATATGAAACTCATATTCTCCGGTTAATAAAATTTCCATTGGCTTATTATAATCAACCTTGCCCCTAGTGAAATCATAAGACCAATGATTTGGATACATATGGTTATTATTTAATTGTTTTCTAAGATATGGCTCTAGATTAACCCCCTCTTTTCCATTCACAGCACTTTCATGTTGGAATCCACCTAACCGTTCCGCAACTTTTAAAGTGTTAGACGCTGTATTTTCAGCCTTTACATAGTAGGCACCAAACATAATAAATTCCACAACTAACACTAAAAAGAATAGTGCTAGAGTCATAAGTAGGCCTTTTGCCAGCGTTTCAGACATATGTTCAACTCCTCTACAAATTTATATACTTGAGAAAAAACGGCCCCTGTTGGTAAGAGACCGTTTTTTGTAATTACTTCTCTAGTTGCTACCCCATCCAGATGTTTTACCTAATGGATCATCAACATGGACATCATCCGCTCCACTTGTAGCAGCCGTTGTAAATTTAGCCATAATACTATCAAACGCACTTTTAATTTGAGGGAATACTAATGCTCCTAATCCGATTACAAGTAATACTACAAATAAATTGTGCATCCCACTTTCGTTTGATACTTGAGATTTTTCGTTAGCTAACCATGCTTTTGCTTTTAATACAGTGTTTGACATTAAATAACCTCCACAATTTTAATAAGTTTTTAAACTATAAAAATACTCTTTGATAATCTATAAGCTCCAATCAGAAGACTTACCAAGTGGTTCTTTAATTATTTCGTGGGAACTACCTTTTCCAGCAGTAATAAGGCTACTCATAATCCTTGTAAAGATTTTATTTAACTGTGGATAAAGTAACGCACACAAACCGATAATTAACATAATTACAAATAGATTGTGCATCCCACTCTCATTCGTAACTTGAGATTTCTCATTAAGTAACCACTTTTTAATTTGTAAAGCTCGTTTTTTCATCAAAATCCCCCCATGTATATCCTTTTCTATATCACCCCCCTTAAATGTGGGAAAGTTTGTCCGATTTGAACTTTTTATTAAATCGAGCTAAATGCTTGCATTAGGGTAACACCAACCATAGTTAAAGGAATGACCAGGATACATGCCACCGTTATGACGTTGTACTTATTCATTAATAAAGGTCTAGCTAAAATTAAAGAATTATAATTTTCATCTCTTAATTTGCGACTAACCTCTATTTGTTGCTGAATAATTTCTCTTCCCTTATTAGGATCTGTTTTAATAGCTTGTTGAATGGCTACCACAAAAGTATGAGCTTCAGGTATATCCAACTTTTCTGCAAAGTTTTTAAAAGGTTTTGTGGAACCTTGCCACGTCTCCAGTTCTAATATCATATCTTCAACGAAGGGTCTAATATGAGGACCTGCATACGTAGCAGACCTTTTAACAGCTTCATAAGTTGTGTAAGTTTGTAGTAACACACCTAATGGCATTTGATAATTCGGCAATTCCAACTTTCTGTAAATTTTAGCGTTTTTCAAGTTTCTTTTCAGATTATAATCAGGATAAAAATAGGTTAATGGAGCAAGTAGTGCCAGTATTAAAATAGATTTATTATCGTAAGCTAGCCCCAGTAATATTAAGAAAGTAACCGAAATTACTGGGTATAGAATTTTATAAGTATAAAAAACTGTAGGATCCAGATTCATATTAGCCTCACGAAACAATCTTTTTAATTCTGCTTCTTTTGCTGTTGAAATTTTAATTCTTTTTCTTGTTGCACCGATAATAGGAGCTAAGTATTTATCTAATACCGTAATCGCTTGGTTATCGTCTTCTTTCTCCATTTCTTCAATATAACGTGCATAGTTATATTTTTTATCCTGTTTACCACTAAACATAGCCAATACAGCC
>NZ_JAVFVN010000435.1:0-365 GCF_030910085.1 Stenotrophomonas maltophilia group sp. RNC7
TTCAGCTTGTTTCTTTACTGAAGGCAAATCAGGGTCTACAACTTCATAATAGAAAGGATGATTAATAGTTCCACTTTTAATATATTTGGTTATATCTTCATTCTTCAAATCATTTATATGTGTAACCCCTGCTGGAACTTCTATTATTTCTTTCACCTCTGGAATCTGTCTTTTAGATGGCTCTAATAACCTTAACAGCATTGTAGTTGCTTCTGCTCTGGTGGCAGTTCTTTCAAACTTAAATGTTCTGTCTGTATATCCAGTGATAATACCTGCTGCATATGTCCTAGCAACATGGTTTTGATATTCTACAGATATGTCATTGAAATCCTTGATTTGAATTTGTAATATTTCTATATTTTGTG
>NZ_JAVFVN010000492.1:0-445 GCF_030910085.1 Stenotrophomonas maltophilia group sp. RNC7
GCGAAGGGATTCGAACCCTCGACCCCAACTTTGGCAAGCAAGAAATTGCACCGTTAAAGTATTAGAAGCGAATGTTACGGATTTCATTTCAGTGCGCAAGTGAGACCGTTCTTCTTGATTCGTCTGGGTGTCGGATTTCGGATAGAATGGTACAGAAATAAACTGATACAAACTGCGGCGAAGTGGCGAGACGGTGACCGGAAGGTGACCGGCGCCAAGTTTCATGCGGATATGAGCGTCGTTGGAATTTGAGTGTTGACGCTGCATGGCACTATTCCAAACATATCCCGGCCCGCTCCCTTATACGCGGTACGAACACGCTCCAAGCGCGCCACAGATTTTCCGTTCCGTGCATAGGGTGAGGCTACGCGGGCGCATGCGAGAGGCCTCAAGTCTACTGTCACCATTGTGACAATGGCGATTAGCTGGTCCTCTGGACCTGTGT
>NZ_JAVFVN010000545.1:0-335 GCF_030910085.1 Stenotrophomonas maltophilia group sp. RNC7
CTCTTTTAAGTAGTAGAGAAAGATTTTAAATGAAATAGGTTTATTACAAAATTCATTACCATAATAAAAATTCCGAATAGGATTCCATGCTGGGTTTTCTATGTAAGGGGGGGCAATTAGTGAAAAAAATGAACTTACAGCTCTTATATAGGGGTTCCTCACTAATTTATAGGTATCTTTTCCGTTTGTATTTAAAGCTGCAGCTAGTTCAATAAAGTAGTCCGAGGAGTTTTTGTATATTTCATTTTCATAATTATGGATGAAAGAATCGTATTTTATTGCTTCTTTAAATAAATTTATTTGATAAAAAAACCAATGTGCAAGAGAGGTACAGC
>NZ_JAVFVN010000552.1:0-745 GCF_030910085.1 Stenotrophomonas maltophilia group sp. RNC7
GCTGATAAAAAGGCGTTGCAAGCATTTAGGAGATTGAGAAAATGAATCCATTAGAAAGGCTTTGGAAAGATAGAATGACTATCTTTAGATGGGTAGATTATGACGAAGGTGGTTTTACCAAGCAAAGGGAAGAAGAAGTCGCTGCTGATGTCAAATGCAAATATAGCAAACGTTCTCTAAATGACACTGGTGAAGGGGTACCTGACCTTATTAACTCCTATACTTTATTTTGTGAACTTGATGTTGATATAAGAGAGGGTGATAAAATCATTGTTACTCAAAGAAATGGAAAGCAGATTGAATTATCCGTTGGAGAAGGATTCCCTTATTCCAAACATCAAGAGTTTTCTGTTAGAAGGACCGAAACTGCATGAGTAGTAATTATAGAAGAAATAAAGCAACTGTTGATCAGTATCGTAGAGAATTACAGAGTATGCTGGATGACATAAAGGATATAGACATCAAGATATTGAATAGAGCGGTAAACGAAGGAATGGCTTATGGAAAACGAAATACTAAGGTAATCAGCGGACATTTAAGAAGGTCATGGAAGTCGGCTCCTGCTGTCAAGAGTACGAGCGGCGGAGTTACTAAAAAACTTGTTAATACTGCCGACTATGCCAGTTTTTATAATTATGGCCACAGGATAGTTAATAGAGCTGGGGAAACAGTTGGATTCGTAAAGGGCAAGTTTGTCTTAGAGAAAATTGTCAGTTTTATAGATAAGCAGCTAGTTAAAGAATTT
>NZ_JAVFVN010000562.1:0-838 GCF_030910085.1 Stenotrophomonas maltophilia group sp. RNC7
CCTTGCCTTTCGAGACCGCAACCTGTCCTTCCTTGTCGCCGCCGAACGTGCTGGAAGCCGGAACGCCAATTAGGAACACCCCGACTGCATCACCGGTTGCGGCCTCGTTCTGCTGCTTGGACAGGCTTGCAAGCGTATTACGCTCTTTTACCAGTTCGCTGGCCAATGCCTGGCAGCTCAGATTGGTATAGGCGGCCATCGGAATATCGACCGGCACAATTGCATCTGGACGCTTTGCGCAAGCGACAGAAACAGCGCTGAGAGCCAGCGCAACGACAATCTTCAATTTCATGAAAGTGCTCCCCTTTACCCGTTCCGATTTCTGGCAAAGGAGAGCGCCGTCGTCAATATGCTGCTTTGGTATTAGTTAAGTCTGCGCTCGCTTGCGATCTGCTCTTGCTAATAGGCTCTCTAGAACGTTCTCGTCATGGTCAGGCAAATCGGTGAAGTAGGCGTCGAGTTTGTACCGATCCCAGACAACGCGCCCATCGATCCGCTTTCCTCTGGGCATCCGCCCGTCCTTTACAAGCTCATCGAATTTTGTTGTGCCTACGCCGATATATCGTGCGGCTTCCTCACGGTTCAGTCCGCGTGGTGGATAGGCAAAAGCATCGCTCTTACTCATTTCCTTGTTGCCCGCTTGATCCGCATCTCTTCAATTCTGCGTTCAAAATCGGAGGTGTCAACGAACTCGGCTCTGGTTCGAGAGTTTGGCAAGACAAACCGCTCAACAGCACTCCTGCGTCGGTTCTTGAAGTCTTCGATGTCGGCGGGATCGTATCGCCGTGTTTCCCTCGCTGATCCATTGCCGATATTTATGTACCGTATCTCGCCAGAT
>NZ_JAVFVN010000569.1:0-1629 GCF_030910085.1 Stenotrophomonas maltophilia group sp. RNC7
GGCAATGAAAATCGACGAGACCTGATCGCATGGGTTCTTACGACGGTGTGGCGCGAACGCCAGTCAGCAAGCGCCCGACTTCCTCCAACCCACGGCGATAGACGTTGGCCAGGTCATCGTGGCGGGAGGGGTCATCATAGAGTGGCCCTGGCTTGTGGATGAGGGCCTTGGCGAGTTCCGGGCGCTTCGATAGTCGTTCGATTGCGATCTGGAAGGAGCGGACCTGCTGACCTTCGGCCTGCTTGGTGTCCAATGTGGCAGCCTTCAGATCGGGTATGCCGTAAACGGTCGAGTCTTTGCCTCGCAGAGAGGCCCGCCGAATAAGGCATGGCAGGCAGTATCCACAGTGCCCCTGCGGCTTCTTCGTCCAACGTCCCTTAGCCGGTGAAGAACATGATAGTGACAACGGGGCGAGCTGCTTTAGTAGGGCTGGATTGGCGCATTGGGCGACCATCTCCCCCTTGGTCTTGTCCCAATAAGGATTCTCGACCTTCCCCATAACGCCGAGCGCCCGAAGTAAATCGTTCCACCGGGCCATGTAGAAAGGATGCGTCGTCCGGGTACTGAGCGCACCCAACCGAAGCTGATCGAGTGGCACATTCAGCGCAATCAAGCCGTTCTCCGGAACCTTGAGTACGAAGTCGCGGCCGAGCGCGGTGCCAGCGGCGAGGCCCAGAGAGAAGAACAGGAACGAGCGGCCGCGCGTCGTGTCCTCCGATCCAACATCCTCGACTAGCCCACTATCGAAGTTCATCCACACCCGTAGCCGATCGAAGGCGGATGATTTGTAAGCGTCTTTCAAACCGTCGAAACACTGTTCCTGCGACTTGCTCACCAACCCTTCGCCCGCGTGACTGACCAGAAGCGGCGTCTCGCCGGCATTCAGGCTGTCGATCGCGCCAATCAGGCTGTCCAAACCACCGGAGAACAGACTCACGCCATCGAACGGGGCAGGAATAAGGGTGGGGGCCGTGCCAGGAACCAGCTTCTCATAGTCCTTGGCACGCTTGCGGAAGCCCACATCCCATCTATCGCCGGTCAGGAAGTTGAGGGCGCGGACCAAAATGGGCGCGGCGGCTGTCCATCGCACCGGATCGCTCACGGGGATGACCAGCCGAATTTCGCGCGTCCAAGCGTCCTGCGATTCCGTAGAGCGGGAGATGCGGGTGTCCGCTGCGTGGACATGGGCGGCAACGACAAGCATGTCCGCACCGATTTCGCTCGGCGTCAGGTGCAACGCCTTGAGGTCGGCCAAGGCGCGGCCAATCCCGTGATCGAGACGCGTGCCCGCTACCAACTGCAAGGTAGATGCAACTTCGTCGCGCGCCTTCGGGACACTGGTTTTATCGTCCGGTCCGAAACGGCCGATGATGACATGGCGTCTCATTTCTCTGCCTCCCCATCACCCATCGTCTGCAACACGTCGAAGGCGGATTGATAGACATTGGTCACGAAGCCCATCACCGCATCAGGGGTCAGCGACTGAATATTGACGCCCGCAGCGTTGATGGCGTCGCTGACACCGCGCTGGATGAAATCACGTAGTTGCGCCTGCACCCTCTCGGCCGCCTGCGGATCGGCCGGCAAGGTCACGACCTTGGTGCCGATGTCGTTGCAGATACGAGCCTC
>NZ_JAVFVN010000591.1:0-1142 GCF_030910085.1 Stenotrophomonas maltophilia group sp. RNC7
TGGTTATCAATTATATTTTTTCATATTTGCAATGTCTTTTTTTATAAAACAATCTAACAGTGAATAACCAGCTATTAAACTAATTATCGTAACAAAAGATGTATTTATAAGAATAATATTAGCTAAATAAGGTAAGTACGAACCAACTGGTGAAAAGAGTAGGGCTGGAGAAAAGGAAATGAATAGCATAGGCAACGTAATAGCAATAAATTTATCCGGTTGAAAGCGCCAGTTTTGTTTACTCGTTTCGCGATTAATAGATTGGAGGAATCGTAATAAAATGCCAACGATAAGAGGGAAGAGTGTAAAGTAGAATAATCTTGGATAAACGTTAAAGTTCGCCTGGGCATCTGTATCTAAATAAAATTGAATTTTCACTCCGACAAATAATAATAAGACGATAAATAATGTGAAGCAGAGGTATAGCATCACTTTTTGCATTATATTCCACCACCCTTTACTCAAAATATATTCAAAAAAAGAAGAGATATACAATAACAACTGTTGTATATCTCTTCTTTTACTGTTAGTTAATAGTGGAGTTTGCTTTTTCTTGCTTCGTGAAATAATCAATAATGCCCATTGCGCTAATTTCTATATCTAGATGTAAAATATTATAAACGGAATGATCTGATGGAACGTTTAATTTTGTAAGATGAGAAGAGATCTTATCCATTAATACAGTTTGTAAAGCTTTAGTCGCTTCATCGAAATCATTATACTGTTCAAAGACCTCTTTACCAGTATGAACGAAAATAGGTAGCCAATGTTCCAGTTGGTTATATACTTCTGTAACATTGGATGATGCACCGTAATGGCCGAAATAAATTGTATCTACATTCATACTTTGAATATGATTTTTAGAAGCAATCATCGCATCTGGTTGAAATTGTGAAGGCGATGTTGATGGTAAATATAGTTCTACACCAAGGTCTGCGAGTTCTCTATAATAAATTCCAATTGTATCGCCAGTGAAAATACCATTTGTTAATGAATCGTGAATGCTAATATGGTGCTTCGCATGTCCTGGTGTATCGTAAAATGTAAGTGTACGGTCTTCTGCAATTTTTAACGTATCACCATTTTGTACAATACGAACACGTTCTTCTTCTATAGGAAGAATGGGATCGAAAAGTTTATCG
>NZ_JAVFVN010000669.1:0-1519 GCF_030910085.1 Stenotrophomonas maltophilia group sp. RNC7
AGAACTGGCTGTCGATCAGAAGCGCGGTATCGATGAGATGCTGCGCGCCGGTGGCGGCACCTGTCTCGTAGAAAGGCTGTTGCAGCGCGCGCGCCAGCCGCTCGGAACTGCCTTCCTTCATCAGCGGTGTTGTGGCGGTCGAAAGGTCGGGCACAACCGGCTTTTCCAGCGGTTCGGCTTCCATATTGGCGAGATTTTCCTGAAGCGCCAGCGTGCGGTCGATCACCGGATCGGCGAAACTGCGCAGCACGCCTTGCAGAAGCACATCGCCGGACTGACGCCGCGCAACAGCGCGCGCATGGGCAAGTCCGTTCCTGCCGATGATCTCGATCAGGTCGGACGGGCGCAGAAGGGGAGAGCGCAGGAGAATAGGCGCGGAGATTTCCACGGGCTGGTCGGCCAGCGCCAGAATGAGGCGGCGCGGCACGTCTTCCAATTGCGCCAGTGCATTGGCTGCGTGGCGCTTGCCGCGGGTGGAAGCGCATTGCAGAAGCGGCATGGCAAGATCTTCGAGCTGCTGCATATCCTGCCGTCCGGGGCGCGTGATACCCGCGAATGCCGAAATGGCGGCCGCCAGAAGGTCGTCCGCCTTGCTGCTCCCCGCTTTTGAATTCGACGGGCTCCGGTGGCCTGAAATATCCTCCAGGGCGCGGAACTGATCATTTGTCACGCAGAATACTCCGGTAGGCACACAACTCACCCGCCCCAAATCGCAGATCACGCCTCCGGCAGCAGCCGGTTTGCGCGCAAATGCTCCCCGCATGGGTCGGTGTTCCGGATAGTAGCGTTGAAGCCTTAGCAACTCATTAACCGTGCCAAAAAGAAACAGCATCGCTTCAGGCTTGGAGAGGTTCCAATCGAACCGGGGGGCGTCGGAAACGCGTTATGGCCGGACGCCGGGAGGTCCATGCATCACGCGCTGAAAATGCCGGGCACGGGTATTAGAGACCCTCAAACGGCGCACAGTGCGCTTCGGTGAAGAAGCGCTGCACTTGCCTGTTCCACGTTGCATCGGGCACGAAAGCGCGCAGCACGGCGACGCCTTCGCCGATATTCTGCTCGATCAGGATCGAACGCGCATCGGCCTGCGAACCATCCGAGCGCAGACTTGCCATGCCGATGGGATCGGCAAGGATCAGGTCGAGCTTGCGTTCGTTGGAAACGCTGTCGTTGAGGCTATAGAGATTGTCCCCGTTGGGCGCGTAGATCGAGAGCGACCAGTAAGGCACGTTTGCACCTGTCGTGATGTGCACGGGGCCGTCGGCAAGATCGAAGCGGCAGGTCGCTTCCTGTATCAGCGGATCGCTGTCGCTGACCGGGCCGGTCTTTTGATCCAGCCGCTGGAAACGGTATGGCTCGCTTCCGGTTTCGATCCGCGACCAGGCGTTCTTGTCGGAATAGAAGGGAACGAGGAAGAGAACCGCGATATGGACGATCGCCGCGCCGATGATGCCGAGAAGGACGAGGCGGAAAATTCTAGCCACGGCACGCTCCCGGATTTGCTCCCGCCACGCGCACG
>NZ_JAVFVN010000691.1:0-343 GCF_030910085.1 Stenotrophomonas maltophilia group sp. RNC7
TCCTTGTAGAACGGCACGTTGGAGTCGCCGTTGATGGTGGAGATGACGGCGGTCTTGCCGCCGGCGGCGAACTTCTTGATGTTGGCGACGATGGTCTGGTAGTCGGAGTGGCCGAACGGGGTGTAGACCTCGTCGATGTCGCTGTCCTTGACGCCCTTGGAGTGCAGGAAGGCGCGCAGGATCTTGTTGGTGGTGCGCGGGTAGACGTAGTCGGTGCCCAGCAGCACGAAGCGCTTGGCGCCGCCGCCGTCTTCGCTCATCAGGTATTCCACGGCGGGAATCGCCTGCTGGTTGGGCGCGGCGCCGGTGTAGAACACGTTCTTCTCCAGCTCCTCGCCTTCGT
>NZ_JAVFVN010000703.1:0-824 GCF_030910085.1 Stenotrophomonas maltophilia group sp. RNC7
CCGTTAGATGTATTAATTCATTGGAATAACCCTAATGAACATCTTGAAAGCAATATAGGCGTATACGTATTAGAACAAATTAAAAAAAATCAAGATACTCTTTTATTTACAATTGACATTAGCGCTTTAAGAAAGAGCAAACGTATTAATACTAGTGATTTATCAATTAAGCAAATATCAAAAGACAATTGGAGATTATATTTCGACGAATATACCTTTTTTATAGAAGGTTCTGGATTTACAAAAACCCCCTTTCTTTTAAAGTGGACGGATTCAAAAGAATTTGTCTTAACCCTATATTCTTATTTAAGTGATCAAAGCAGAATTTATTTAAAATTCTATGGGAATATTAGCGATTTATCTAAAGAAGAATACTTTAGCAATTAAGCATATCCAAGCCCCATCTTTATATCTACACTCCCAAGATGGGGCTTTAAACAAAGATTTCCTGAAGGGGGGAATAAATATGGAAATACATACTTCATTCAGAGGTAAAGTTATTGTAAGACCGGAATACATAGATTTGGTCAAACTCATTTGTAATGGCGAATGGGAAAAGGCCGAAGAAGAATTTCCCTTCATACAAGAATACACAAAAATTGAGATGAGTAAAAAAATTCCTATTACTGAACGGGAAATAGCCCATGCGATGGCGGAGGATGGTTTTTTATACTTACGCGATCACTATGGGACCTGGGAAGATGAAGAGGAATACCATACAATGTTAGATGGAACTGTTTGGACTTTTATAGCAAATTTAGAGGACTATAAGGATAAAAATAATAACAATGCTTTACCTATTCAATCATTCATTGAGATTATTT
>NZ_JAVFVN010000746.1:0-1153 GCF_030910085.1 Stenotrophomonas maltophilia group sp. RNC7
ATAGATCCTTTGGAATACATAGATAGTGAAATGAAAATAACAAAGAAAACTGAAAACATTAGGTTTAGTTCTATAGATTTTATAGAAGAATTTTTTGCTGGATTAAAAGAAGAGGAACCAGAATTTTCTTTTAGTGAAGAAGAGGTAATTGAAGAGTGGAAAGACTTGTTGTTGGAACAATTTGAGGTTCAGGGGGATGAATGATGGATTTAAGTCATGTTATAGAAAATTTAACGAATATTGGTTATGATGCAACCATTATTAAAGATTCGGAGTTGAATACACGTCTGCGTGATCGTGATATAGAAGTGTGGAATAATAATAATCGTTATATTGTAACTAAGGGATATAGTAGTGAGGCTCAATTATCGACGTGGCTCTTTGATCAAATAATAATTTCTTTTATATATGATTCTATCCCAACTAGGTATAGAAATAATCTATATTTTTTATTAGTAGTTGAATTTGAAAACTCAACGAAAAAAGAGTTGTCTTGGAAAATAACAGAAATAGAAAAAAATGATAGAGTTTGTCGTAAATATGTTATTGAATCAATGGAAGATTTAAAGCGTGTGCCTGCATTGAATAATAATTTTATGGAAAATAAAGAAGAACTATTTGATTTTGAAAAGGAGTTTAAAAATCGCTTATTTACTAATTCAGCTGCAATAGACCAGTATGGTGAAATAACTCAGCGAATTAAGGAGATAGTTGATGTATATTTTGAAAAATATGATGAACAGGATGATAATGCAACTGAAAAAAAAATCTTGATTAAAAAAATTATAGAAAGAAGGAGTGAAGAAAATTGAAAATCAAAAAAATGTTTATTCATAATTTCCGCATATTTAATGGATTGTATGAGTTGGACTTTAATAATAAGGACTTAATTATAATTAGCGGACCTAATGGTAATGGGAAAAGTACAATTTTTGATTCAATTCAGTGGTGCTTAACAGGTAAGATTCCCCGCTATGATGGTAGTAATGAAAAGCAAAAGTTCAACTATATAATGAATGAGAGGATATACAAAACAAAAGGTAGCCAATCTATGTTAGTTGAGATATGGCTGGAAACAGATGAAGGAGTTACACATAACATTAGAAGGTCTCAAGAAAAGAATGAAGAGGGTGTTTTATCAGCATCTGAGGTG
>NZ_JAVFVN010000793.1:0-311 GCF_030910085.1 Stenotrophomonas maltophilia group sp. RNC7
GCTGAGCTTAGAAACCTGTTGATTGAGCAGTTGCCTAGTTATATGATTCCATCCCAATATATATTTGTTGATGACATTCCACTTACGGCCAATGGCAAAATTGATCGGAAGGCATGAATGGATGTCAACCCTGCGATGACGTTTGACGGTGGACTATTTAAAGCCCCAGAAACAGATCTGGAATTGTTGTTGGCTAACATATGGAGTGAACTGTTAAGTATTGATCGAGTAGGGATCACAGATCGTTTTTTTGATTTAGGTGGCCATTCGCTCAAAGCTATTCAACTTGTCAATCAGATTTACAAAACGAC
>NZ_JAVFVN010000032.1:0-323 GCF_030910085.1 Stenotrophomonas maltophilia group sp. RNC7
GCAGTTCTCGCCGACGACGCTGCGCGCACCCACTGAGACGAACGGGCCGATATGGGCGCTGGATATCGCGCTCGATCACCTGGGCCTGGCCGAGCAGGCCAACCGGGTGCACGTGGGGACGTGATCCGCTTGTGTAGAGCCGAGCCCAAGCACGGCTGCGTCTCCAGAAAAAGCCACCCGAGCCAGGGCGCGACTCTACACAAAGAAAAAAGGCGGGGTTGCCCCCGCCGCTGTGTGTTTATTACTTAAGCCCGCCGAACTTCAGAAGAGGGTCCACAGACGGGTGCTTTAAGCGGAAAACGCGGTACACGGTGGAAAACTCC
>NZ_JAVFVN010000086.1:0-1153 GCF_030910085.1 Stenotrophomonas maltophilia group sp. RNC7
AAATTTTTAAAGAAAATACACTTTGGATAATAAGTGAATCTATTACCTATATACAATAGATAAAATAAATTAGGTCCATTGATAGTAGTTATATATATATGTAGAGATGAACTAAAAAAATCAATAATAAAACCACCTCTCTATATAAAGTAAGGAGCGGTGGTTTTTTATTATATTAAAGGAGCGAGAATTATGGAGTTAACAGGAGGACTTATACATTGGTTTAAATATGATTTAAGTACAAGCCTAGAACAATGTCCATATCATGAATTAGGCGATGCTGCCGCGCTTTCTAAATACATTCAATTAGAACGTAAAAACTTAAACCAATATCATGTACCCCTTGTTTATGGCAATGACCTGCTACACCTACAAGATGCTGTATATAGATGGAGTATACCTGAACAGCAATATATACATCATGAACTAGAAAGCATAAGAAGTTTTAAAGCATTGATATTTCAACAGCCTATATCAGTACCAGTTGGGAATATACAACAACACTCAAATGGTTCAACATACTCAGATACAATCGTTCAATTCAAAACTAATTATCCTTATCCCTTGCTATCGAAGTTTATAACAGACACTAATGAAGTTATGTATGTTACTTCTATTAATGGAATGGTTGGCATCTCCATACCATTATATAAAGGAATGGACATTATCGATATTAGTTACGGATATTATAGAAAAGTAGATGATTTGTATTAAAATATTTAATGTTTATGTGTAGAATGTATTGCAAAAGAGAGAGGGAATTTTATAAATGGATAAAGGAGACCGATAAAAGTGGAAGTTATTAATTCTACAACAACTGCAACTTTGCTAGATATTAGTAAAAATGAAGGTAATTACTTAACTTTATCACCCAGTATAAAGGTTGATACCTTTTCTGAAAAAGCAAATATCATTAACAAATGGTTAAGAGAAGATGTATTTCATACTCAAATATTATCAAATGCAGCTGCAAAAACTTTTATCAAGGAAATAAACAATTCTATCTCTAATGCACATTACCATCTAAAATTGCAAAAAGATAAGTCAAATTTACTATTAAAAATCACGCAAAATATATACTTGCATATTGAATGTTTTCAAGGAGAAGTTAAAAAGCCATTAAATATCTGGTTAGAGGGAATTATTATAAATC
>NZ_JAVFVN010000101.1:0-467 GCF_030910085.1 Stenotrophomonas maltophilia group sp. RNC7
CATTAAAACCTAATTCCTCAGCTATACTTTCTAATGAGTCCATCCAACATTCATCATTTTCTTCTATTGCGACTTTGAATGATTCTTGTATCAGCTCTTTTACTAAATCAACCTCTAATATCTTTAAAGTATCCACTATAATATTTACTCCTGGCCAGTTTAAATCTTGAGTCCACTGCATCATCAAAAATAAGATTTCTTTTTCTTCTTGGTTTGAAATCTGATTTCTTTTCAGTATGTTTTGGATTACTATGGCAGCATTATGCCAATAGGCTTTTTCTTTCGGTTGAATCAAATACCTTATTTCTTTGACTGATAACTTGCTTAACTCTTCTATAGCATTCTCCTGAATTTCTTGACTCAAATTCCAATGTAAATGGTTTATTAGTTCTTTATATTTCGGCATACTCTCTACTCTCCTTGGAAAACCCTCTAAATTTATTGATAATATCATTGGCTTCCAAGAT
>NZ_JAVFVN010000122.1:0-406 GCF_030910085.1 Stenotrophomonas maltophilia group sp. RNC7
CCGTTAAGAATAAGTTCCATGTTTTATCCCCCATTTGTTTGATTAATTTATACAGCTGAAGTGCAACCAGCAGAATGAAAGTTGCCGAGAAGAACCGCCAATACTTTAAATATGAATCTGAATAAAGAAATGGAACCATCGTACGAATAGCAGTATAGAGGATCGATATAAAGCAGGTGGCAGCAGAACAACTATATATACTTTCTTGTCCACGTATCCTGCTTAGTATCCATAAACATAGGCTACAGGTCATTGTGTAAGGTACAATGAGATAGGAAGTTAGCGCCATTAAGCCAAAGGAAGATATTTTGCTCATAGAGATTAAAATGAACATTAGAACCACAAAACTTCCGATACCCAATATGCCGATTCTTGCCATGACAATCTGGGGCAGACTAAATCGACA
>NZ_JAVFVN010000145.1:0-311 GCF_030910085.1 Stenotrophomonas maltophilia group sp. RNC7
AGAAGCCTCAACTGATATTAACCCTGCTGGATAGGTAAGGTGAGGATAACTTTTTTGCATGGTGATTGTTGCCTTTGTTGTCTCCGTTTTTGTATTTTGTTCGTACCAACTCACGACGTCATTTTTATTTTTAAAAGAAACCTTCTTTTGATTTTCAGAAACTTCCCAGCCTTTTCCGGTATAAAAATCTTTCGTTTCGACTCTCCAATATTGTTTGTTTTGTGTTGCTGCTGTAAAAACAATTGTAGGATCTGCTTTAAAAGGACCACCTAATCGCGAGTCATCTAAACCATATCCAATTTTAGAAACTT
>NZ_JAVFVN010000157.1:0-523 GCF_030910085.1 Stenotrophomonas maltophilia group sp. RNC7
CCTGAGCCTGGCGACCGAGCGTGTGCAGCAGGCTGATCTGCATGTTCAGCACGATGCGCTGCTGCTCCAACGCATACAGGTCGGCCAGCAGGTTGACCGGCGTGGCGGGTCTGGCGATGAGTTCCTGCCACAGCGCCACGCCCATGGCGGAGCGGTCTGGCCTGCGCCAGCGCAGAAAGGTCGTGCCTGCGCCAGTCTTCTGCTGGGCCAGTTCCGCGGGCAGCAGGTGAAAGGGATGCCCGGTGGCTTGCCGCAGCACGCGCCGTTGCGCCAGGGCGATGAGTTGGTCCCTTTGCGCGTGGCATTGGCTGGCCCAGTCGTCGAGAGGCCCCTTACCTTTAAAAGGTCTTAAAAGGCCTTTTAGATAGGCTGCCTGTTCCAGCTTGATGAAGTCCGCCTGTTCCAGCGGACGGAAATGGGCGTGCTGCCCCAGGCTGGGTTCCGTCATGCTGGCGCGTCCTCGGCGTTCTCGGCATCCCCGGTGGGCGCGGAGGGCACTGGCGCAGCGTCGGCACCTACGGCT